>JAJDUQ010000117.1 GCA_022826505.1 Gammaproteobacteria bacterium | reverse complement strand
TCGGAGACCACGCTGTTCCGCGACGACGAGTCGCATCTTCGTATCGAGGAGCGCGGCCGGAGTTGGTCGTTCGACGGCGACGGCGCACTGCTGCGTCTGGTCACCGAAGCGCAGCGCATCGCGCTTGCGCATCACTTCGATCCCTATCTCGCCATTCACACCAGCCTCGTCGATCCGCTGCCCCACCAGATCTCCGCCGTGTACGGCGAGATGCTTCCGCGCCAGCCGTTGCGCTTCATGCTCGCCGACGATCCGGGCGCAGGCAAGACGATCATGGCCGGTCTGCTGATCAAGGAGCTGATCGCGCGTGCGGACCTGGAACGCTGCCTCGTCGTCGCGCCCGGAAGTCTCGTCGAGCAGTGGCAGGACGAGCTTGGCGAGAAGTTCGGCCTGGAGTTCGACATCCTCACCCGGGACACGGTCGAGTCGTCGCGTTCCGGCAACCCCTTCGACGACCACGACCGCCTGATTGCGCGCCTGGATGTGCTCGCCCGCAACGAGGAGCTTCAGGAGAAGCTCGTGCAGGCCGCGGAGTGGGATCTCGTCGTCTGCGACGAGTCCCACCGCATGTCGGCCACCTGGTTCGGCGGCGAGGTCAGCTACACCAGGCGCTATCGAATCGGCCAGCGGCTCGGGCAGCGCTGCCGCCATTTCCTCCTCATGACCGCGACGCCCCACAACGGCAAGGAGGAGGACTTCCAGCTCTTCATGGCGCTGCTCGACGGGGACCGCTTCGAAGGCCGCTTCCGCGACGGCGTCCACTACGCGGACGCCGCCGACATGATGCGCCGCCTCACCAAGGAGGAGCTGCTTCGCTTCGACGCGCGGCCCCTGTTTCCGGAGCGACGGGCCTATACCGCGAACTACGCGCTGTCCCCCGACGAGGCGGCCCTGTACACCGCCGTCACCGACTACGTTCGGACCGAGATGAACCGGGTCCGCCGCTTCGCGGAGAGCGATGGGCGGAGACGGAACAACGTCGGCTTCGCCTTGCAGATCCTGCAGCGTCGGCTCGCCTCCTCACCGGCAGCGATCTACCAGTCCCTGAAGCGGCGGCGCGAGCGACTCGAACAGGAGCTCGCAGAGGCGAGGCTTGCCGTCGGGGGCGTGAAGGTCGGCTTCGGTTCCATGGCGGTGGACGACGACACTCCGGACGACCTCGAGGAATACGGACAGGACGAGGTCGAGGACTTCGAGGACCGGATTGCGGCCGGCGCCACGGCGGCCGAGACCGCCGAGCAGCTCCGCCTGGAGGTCGCGACCCTCCGGAGCCTGGAGGCGATGGCGCTCGGCGTGCTGCATTCCGGCCGGGATACGAAGTGGTCGGAGCTCGATCGAATTCTGGACGACGCGCTGATGATCGACGCCGCCGGCAACCGCCGGAAGCTCATCGTTTTCACCGAACCCAAAGACACGCTCCACTACCTGGTGCGCAAAATTCGGGCGCGACTCGGGAATCCCGACGCTGTCGCTGCAATTCACGGAGGGGTGAAACGCGAGGAGCGCCGGAAGGTGGTCGAGCGCTTCATGACCGACCGCGGCCTGCTGGTGCTCGTGGCCAACGATGCGGCCGGCGAAGGGGTGAATCTCCAGCGCGGCCACCTGATGGTCAACTACGACCTGCCCTGGAACCCGAACCGGATTGAGCAGCGCTTCGGCCGAATCCACCGGATCGGGCAGACCGAGGTGTGCCACCTGTGGAACCTCGTCGCTGCGGATACGCGCGAGGGCGCGGTCTACGCGCGGCTCCTTGAGAAGCTTGAAGTCGCCCGCGAGGCGCTCGGCGGGCGCGTTTACGACGTGCTCGGCGAGCTGTTCGAGGGTACCGCGCTCAAGGATCTCCTGTTCGAGGCCATCCGGTACGGCGAGCGCGAAGACGTGAAGGCCCGGCTGTTCCGGCAGGTCGACGGCGCCGCCGATCACGAGCACCTGATGCGGCTTCTTCAGCGCCGCGCACTCACCAACGACTCCATGCCGGAGGCCAGGGTCGAGGCGCTTCGCCTGGAGATGGAGCGGGCCGAGGCGCAGCGGCTCCAGCCGTGCCACGTCCAGAGCTTCTTCGTCGAAGCCTTCCGGCATCTCGGCGGGCACATCAGGCGGCGCGAGGAAGGCCGCTGGGAGATCACCCACGTTCCGGCCGTGCTTCGGGAGCGGGACCGCCAAATCGGCACCGGGGCGGCGGTCCGGAGAAGGTACGAGCGCATCTGCTTCGAGAAGGGTCACATCGACCGGCAGCCCGTCGCCGCATTCATCTGTCCGGGGCATCCGCTCCTCGAAGCTGTCATCGGCATGGTGCGCGAGAGGTATGGCCACCTGATGAGGCAGGGGGCGGTGCTCGTCGACGAGACGGACCCCGGCAAGGAGCCGTCGGCGGTGGTGCTGCTGGAGCACGGCGTCCGGGACGGGCGAACGACCACGACGGACAAGCCGCACATCGTCTCTGAAAAGCTCCAGTTTGCCGCCATCGGGAGGGACGGCCGGGTACTGGATGCGGGGATCGCGCCGCATCTCAACCTCCGGCCGGCGCGTCCCGGGGAGGCCGCCTTTCTCGACGACCCGGCTACCGAGACGTGGCTGCACGGCGACATCGAACGAGCCGCCATCGAGTTCGCCACGGCGGAACTGGCGCGGGCGCACGTCGCGGAGGTGAAGGCCCGGCGTCTGCCGGAGATCGAGAAGGTCGAGCGGGAGGTGCACGCCCGGCTGAAGAAGGAAATCAACTACTGGGACGCTCGGGCCTTCGAGCTGAAGGAGCAGGAACGCGCCGGGAAGAAGACCCGCCTCAGCTCTCAGAACGCCGCACGCCGCGCGGAGGATCTGGCCGAGCGGCTGCAGCGGCGCACCGCGCTGCTCGGGAGGGAGAAGTTCATCTCGTCCCGGCCGCCTCGTGTGCGCGGCGGGATGCTCGTAATCCCGCGCGGCCTGATCGAGGCGCGGGCGCGGGGAAGCGATGGCGCGGCACCGGCTTCGGTCGGCTTCTCCGATGATCCGGCCGCACGGCGGAAGATCGAGCTTGCCGCCATGGAAGCGGTGATGGCCACCGAGCGGGCCCTGGGTAACACTGCCACCGATGTGTCGGCCGGAAAGGTCGGGTATGACATCGTGTCGTACGATCCGGGCGCGCGACGCCTTCGGTTCATTGAGGTCAAGGGACGCGCGGACGGCGCCGACACCGTGATGATCACCCGCCAGGAGGTCATCACGTCGCTGCACGAACCGGAGAAGTTTATCCTTGCCCTGGTGGAGGTCACCGACGGGGTCGCCGGCGAGCCGCGCTATGTCCGGGGCGCTCTCGATGCGCGCGAGCCGCCGTTCGACCAGGACGCGATCCAGTTCAATCTGAAGCGGCTGCTGGAGCGCGCGGAGGCGCCGGGGTGAGGGATCCTGGAGACTGCGGACAGGTGCCGAACCGGCAGGACCCCGCGCAAGCGCGACGGTGCATCCGACACAAACCCGGAGGCACCCGCCGGCCGTGCGAGCACGATTGTCCGACACGCCTGGACGGTCCGCCGAGTCGTCCAAGCCTGGGAGTGACGCCATGAGCGATTCACCCGCGCAGGAGCGGACCGAGCTCGAAGTGAAGGACTTCGGGCCGATCGTCGAAGCCAGGATCGACCTTCGCCCGCTGACGGTGTTCGTCGGGCCGAGCAACACTGGCAAGTCCTGGCTGGCGACGCTGATCTATGCACTGCACCGGTGCTTCAGCAGTGAAGCCGGAACCGACTATCGGCGTTCTCCGCAAGGGAGGCGGATGCCCCGGATCGGCAGGGTACGGCAGCAGCCGGGGGAAATCATCGATGCATTCGTCACATCGACACTGGGCAGTTTGTTGCTGCGGGAGTTTATTGGCAAGGGGAAATCCCCGACCGAAGAAAGCATTCCTCTGCCCGGTCCGCTCCTCGAGGAAATTCGGCACGTATTCAACGCACAAGGCGCCCAGTTGACCGATGAGATCAGCCGTTGCTTCGGCATCGGATCAACCGGGACGCTGATCCGCAGAGGAAGCAAGGAGGGAGCACGTGTTGCCTTCGGAAGATGTATTTCGAATGACTCGAAGTCTGTCGAACACACGCTAGCAGTCAGTGATCGGGGAGTCGAGTTCCAGGGTGTCGTCCCTGGAGACATGTCGCTGCCGGCGAGCCAGTTGAATGACCTTGTAGATGAATATTTTCGTCAGACGGGCGAGGATATTCTGGAGAGCGTTCTCGGACGAGACAAGGATTCGGACTTCCTGGCTTGGAACATCATCAAGATCCTGGAGAACTACGTTCGGGATCGCGTCGTCGGACATTTGGGTGCCCCCGCGTTTTTTCTGCCCTCTGAACGAACCGGCGTAATGCACGCGCACGGGACGATGGTTGGAACCATGATCGGACATGCGGCGACGGCCGGTCTGCAACGGACCGGTCGCGTGCCCACGCTTTCGGGGGTTCTCGCGGACTTTCTTCAGCAGATCCTGGAGGTCGACCGTGGTCGGTCTGGAGATGGCAAGGCCAAGGGACAGGCCGTCAAACGTCTGATGGAGATCGATCGCACTCGGTCCAAGGACAGCAACTCCCTGTTGGACATCGGTGTGCAGATCGAGGATTCCATCCTTGACGGATCGGTGTATGTCGAAAGGTCGGAACTGACCGGGTACCCCAGCTTCATGTACCGCCCGAAGGGATGGAAGAACGCCCTGTCCCTGAAGAACGCATCGTCGATGGCGTCCGATCTTGCACCGGTGGTGCTGTATCTGCGCCATCTGATCGAGCCCGGCAACGTGCTGATCATCGAGGAGCCGGAGTCGAGTCTGCATCCGGCCATGCAGGTCGAGCTCATCCGGCAGCTTGCGGCGCTTGTTCGTGCGGGTGTTCGAGTGATCCTCACGACGCACAGCGAATGGATACTTCAGGAGCTTGCCAACACCGTGCAGCGATCCGCGCTTCCCGAGTCCCGGGGCAAGGAGACCACCGGCACCGACGTTATGGCCGGTACCGAGGTCGCCCTGCGTCCCGACGAGGTGGGAGCATGGCTGTTCAAGCCGAAACGTCGCCCGAAGGGCTCGGTCGTGGAGGAGGTGAAGCTGGACGAAGAAACCGGTCTGTATCCGACGGATTACGATGCGGTCAGCGAAGCCCTGTATGACGAAAATGTAAGCATTTTCAACAGTATTCAGAGTGCCAAGGCCGGATGAACGCACCAATTGCGGTGGTCGCCGGGAATGTATGCAGTCGCTGCCATGCCAGCCGCTGCGACAAGGAGAAGTGCCGGGTCGATCTGAAGGGTGCGCCGCCGGTTCGCGTCATCGTCGATATGGACTGCGATGCGCTACAGATCTCGGATGAGGAGAATCGCTGTGACTACCTGTTCGTCGGAGAGGAACACGATACGACATGCGTAGTCCCAATCGAGCTGAAAGGCGGCAGATTCAGTGTCAGCGAGGTGTTGGAGCAGATCGAGGGAGGGGCCAGCATGGCCGATATGTGGCCCCCCCAAGGGATTCCGTTCCGATTCGTCCCCGTCCTGGTGCACGGGAGGACGATCCATCCGGAGGATCTGAAACGACTTCTCTCCCGGACCGTAGTGCTGCGTGGAGAAAAACAAAAAATCACGCGCATCAAATGCGGCGAGCCACTGACCAAGGCGCTCGGTGCGTGACGGGGCGGGGATGATGCTTCGTCCGAAACGGAGGCCGGTGTCATGGCCATGATCGAGGGGTTCCGCGTCAAGAACTTCGGCGTGCTGCGGGACGTGGGCCTTGGAAGACGCTTGAGCCACCTGGATGTCGCGCCGCTCACGTCGATGACCGCGGTCATCGGCAAGAACGGTGTCGGCAAGAGCACGCTCTTCGACGCTTTCGGCTTCCTGGCCGACGCCCTCAAATTCGGTGTCGATGAGGCGTGCGATTCCCGCGAGCGGGGAGGGTTTCGGCGACTTCGCTCGCAAGGACGGGACGGGCCGATCCGGTATGAAGTCGTCTATCGGGAACACGGGAGCGCAGTCCCGATCATCTATACGCTCGCCATCGACGAAGACGGCACCGGACGTCCGTTCGTTTCGAGAGAGCTACTCGCGCAATCGCCCGAGTGGCAAAGCTCCGGTCATTCTTTCACGTTTCTCATGGTCGAGAACGGGGAAGGTGTCGTCTGGGCAGGCGAGAGCGGCCTTGATGTCGATGCCGGCGATGATAACGGCGAAAAGCTGTCAGCACTGATTATCCATGCCTTGTCGGACGAATCGGGAGAGCCGGAGAAGGTCCATCTCGAGGACACGCGCCGCCTCGCCGTCGCGACGTTGGGTTCGCTGAAGCAGCACCCGAGGATTGTCGCCTTCCGCCGATTCATCGAAGCCTGGTATCTGAGCTACTTCACGCCGGACGCCGCGCGCGGTCTGCCGCGTGCGGGGCCGCAACGACATCTCAACATGCACGGTGACAATCTCGGGAATGTCGTGCAATTCATGCAACGGCGGCATCCGGACCGCTTCCGGTCGGTCCTGACTCGTATCGCCGACAGGATTCCGGGGATCCACCGGATCGACACCGAGCGAACGCCCGATGGCCGGTTGCTGCTGCGCTTCAACGACCGCGGCTTCGAGGACCCCTTCTACGCTCGGCAAATGTCGGACGGGACGTTGAAGCTGTTCGCCTACCTGCTGTTGCTGGAAGATCCCGATCCGCCGCCGTTCCTGTGCATCGAGGAGCCGGAGAACGGTCTCTACCACAAGCTGCTCGAGACGCTGGTCCAGGAGTTTCGTGCCCGCGCCACCGGGCAGGAGCTCGGCTCGCAGGTCTTCGTCACCACCCATCAGCCCTATCTTGTCGATGCGCTCGATCCCGAAGAGGTCTGGATACTCGAGAAGGGAGAGGATGGTTTCGCCTGCATCCGACGCGCCAGCGATGATCCGACGATCGTCAACATGGTGGCGGAGGGGCTCCCTCTGGGCGGGCTGTGGTACAGCGACTATCTGAACCCGAGGTGATCGAGTGCATTTCGAGATCCTGGTCGAAGACCGGTCGGGCCAGAAGCTCCTGGACGAGATCGTTCCCAAGATGATCGGAGCGAAGGACAGCTTCGAGGTCAAACCGTATCGGGGGATCGGGAGGGTCCCCAAGGACCTGAAGCCAGCGACCGACCCGAGGAAGCGCATTCTCCTGGATCAGCTTCCAAGGTTGTTGCGGGGGTACGGGAAGACGTTCGCCGGCTACGGTCCCGGTTATCCGGCGACGGTCATCGTGGTGTGCGATCTTGACGACAGGTGCCTGAAGGCGTTTCGGACCGATCTCGTCAATGCTCTGGACGCCTGCGCACCGAGGCCGAGAGCTCGCTTCTGCTTCGCAATCGAAGAGGGGGAGGCGTGGTTGCTTGGCGACCTGCCCGCAGTCCGCAAGGCATACCCACGGGCGAGGGCGGCGATCCTCGACGCCTACGAGAACGACTCCATCTGCGGGACATGGGAGGTCCTGGCGGATGCCGTCTACCCCGGCGGCGCCTCGGCCCTTTCGAGCGAGGGGAGGCAGGCCGTCGGGATGGAGAAATCCCGGTGGGCCGAAGACATTCCTCCACACATGGAGATCGGGAGCAACAAGTCGCCGAGCTTTCGTTACTTCAGGGAGACAGTCAGATCTCTGGCCTCGCCCGTGGGCGGACCGGACTGATGGCCGCCGGCAGGAAGAAGCTCCTCGACCCGCGGTCCGGTCAGATGTCATCGATGCCGCGCGGCGCGAGCGCCGCGACGTATGTCGTCGCCGGGCATGACGACCAACGGCAGCCGCACGTCGTCGGAGCATACGCATTTCGCTCGCTGGTGTTCCGGCTGCTCCTCGAGCGAGCGCCGCGAATGTTGGCCCGGGCGTTCGGGGCGTGACCGAGATGGCGGCAACCACGGCGACCCGAAGGAAGCTCATCGAGGTCGCAATCCCGCTCGATGCGATCAACGCGGCGTCGGCGCGGGAGAAGTCGATTCGGCATGGGCATCCCTCGACCTTGCATTTGTGGTGGGCTCGCCGGCCGTTGGCCGCGTGCCGCGCGGTGCTGTTCGCGCAGTTGGTCGACGATCCGTCCAGCCATCCGGACAGGTTTCCGACCAAGGAGGCGGTGGAGGCGGAGCGCAAGCGGCTGTTCGACATCATCGAGGAGTTGGTGCAGTGGGAGAACTCCACCAACGAGGAGGTGCTGAAGCGCGCCCGCGCGGAGATTCGCAGGAGCTGCGGCGGGGAGTTGCCTCCGGTCTATGATCCCTTCTCGGGTGGCGGGTCGATTCCACTGGAGGCGCAACGTCTCGGGCTGCCGGCCCATGGCAGCGACCTCAATCCTGTCGCCGTGATGATCGGCAAGGCGATGATCGAGATTCCGCCGCGATTCAAGGACCGGCAGCCGGTGCATCCGGGCGCGAAGGAGCGGACGCACTATCGCAACGCGGAGGGCCTCGCGGAGGACGTGAAGTACTACGGCGAATGGATGCGCGAACGGGCATTCGAGCGCATCGGCCACCTCTACCCGAAGGTTGATCTGCCGAAGGAGCATGGCGGCGGCAAGGCGACGGTGATCGCCTGGATATGGGCGCGCACGGTGCCAAGCCCGGACCCCGCCTTTGCACACGTTCATGTCCCGTTGGTACGCAGCTTCGACCTCTCGACCAAGAAGGGCAAGGAGGTGTGGACCGAGCCGGTCGTCGAAGGGAGCGCCTATCGTTTTGAAGTTCGTTCGACAGCGAACGGCGATTTTCGGCGTGGTTCCGGCGGGACGGTCGGTCGCCGGGGCGGCATCTGCATCGTCTCGGGATCAGCAATGCCGTTGAAGTACATCCGGCAGCAGGGCCAAGCCGGCAACATGGGTGAACGACTCATGGCTATCGTCGCGGCAGGGTCGCGCAGCCGCCTCTACCTTCCCCCGACTGATGAACAGGAAGCACTGGCGCGCTCCGCGAAGCCTGAATCACAGCCGGACATCGCCTTCGAGCCGAATGCGCTGGGCTTCAGGATTGGAAGCTACGGCCTGACAACCTTCGGCGATTTGTTCACCGACCGTCAGCTCACGGCGTTGAACACGTTCAGCAAGCTGGTACATGAGGCGAGGGAGCGGATCGAGGACGACGCGTTGACCGTGGGTTTTTCGGACGATGCATCTCCTCTGAGGGACGATGGAGTTGGCGCGAAATCCTACGCGGAGGCGGTGAGCGTGTATCTGGGATTTGGCGTAAGCCGGCTCTCTGACATTCAAAACTCCCTTTGCTCCTGGGAGTCTTCCAAGACTCAAGTTCGACATCTGTTTGTACGGCAGGGCACCGATCAAAATCCGGTGAATCATCTTTACACATGCGAGCGGTGCCGTCCCGAGGCACGTGGTGCTCGGGGCCGGGTGGTCCGGTGACGGAGGGCGCAGTCGCGCCCGCGGTCTATGCGAGGGTGGGCGAGGGCGGA
>JAJDUQ010000165.1 GCA_022826505.1 Gammaproteobacteria bacterium | reverse complement strand
GTCGATGCGTGGAGAATTGCCTCCGTGCGGATCGAGGACCTCCGGCGCGAGGGTCTTCGCAACATCGACGTGGCCGGCCATATCGAGACCCTGAACGGCGCGTTCGAGGCGACGCTTGCACGCCCGCCGAGGAGGAGTTCCGGGCTGGTGGAGCAGCAAGCGATCTTCACCAGGATGAAGAATGCGCGATCTGTTCCTTCTGGCGGGTGAACTCCAGTCGTTCTGTCAGGAGCGCGGGTGGAGATTCTGCTTCATCGGCGGCATCGCGCTCCAGCGCTGGGGCGAACCTCGCCTGACCGGAGACGTCGATCTCACCATACTGACGGGCTTCGGTGAAGAAGCCGGCTACGTCGAGGAGCTGTGCCGCGAGTTTGGCGGACGTATCCCGGATGTCGCGGAGTTCGCACTCCGAAACCGTGTGCTTCTCCTTCAGTCCGGGCACGGTATTCCGATCGACATCTCCCTCGGCGCGCTACCGTTCGAGGAGCGCGTCATCGAACGCGCTACCGTCTACCGGTTTCTCGACGACGTTCGCCTCAACACCTGTTCAGCCGAAGACCTCGTCGTGCTCAAGGCGTTTGCCGATCGTTCCCGGGACTGGGCCGACATCGAGGGAGTATTGCTGCGCACCGGTTGCCAGCTCGCATGGGAGACGGTTGAAACCGAGCTCGAACCGCTCTGCGAAGCGAAGGAAGCACCGCACATCCTGCCTCGCCTGCGGGCGCTTCGCGGCGTGCGGTGAGCGTCACGCCCCGTCAACCGGAATTTGGCCGGCGGTTCAAGAACATCGACAATCGTGCGCATTGCGGCCTCGGGAGAGAGGTATTGGTTTAACAGAATTGACAGAGTTAACGGAATTTTCGTTAATAGCGTTAATTCTGTGCTGGATTCCCGTCATGGATCGTCGCCGCAACCCGTTCGTTCCCGGAGCCGGTCTGCAACCGCCGGAGCTGGTCGGCCGTGGTCGTCTCATCGAGAATGCCGCCATCGACATGGATCGGGTCCTGGCCGGACGACCAGCCAGGGGACTGGTTCTGCTCGGGCTGAGGGGGGTCGGCAAGACGGTCCTGCTGAATCGGCTCCGTGCGCTGGCGGACGACAAGGGATTCCGCACGGTGAGGATCGAGGCGCCCGAAGGCAGCTCGCTGCCGGAGCTGTTGACGCCGGAGCTGCGGCGCATTCTCTACGCTCTCGATCTTCGCCGGGCAGCAGGTCGTCGACTGCAGCGGGCCGCGAGCGTACTGGTGAATTTCGCCAGGGCATTCAGAGTGAGCGCCGGCGATCTCGAGCTCAGTGTGGACCTTGCGCCCGGCGAAGGCGACACTGGCAATCTGGAACAGGATCTTCCGCGTCTCCTGGTTGCGATGGCGGAAGCGGCGGCGGATCGACACACCGCGGTCGGATTGTTCATCGACGAAGTGCAGTACCTCTCGTCCGTCGAGCTGGCCGCCGTCATCGTCGCATGCCACGAGATCGCGCAGCGGAACCTTCCGTTCCTGTTCATCGGGGCAGGGCTGCCTCAGGTCGCCGCGCTGGCCGGCAAGGCGAAGTCGTATGCGGAGCGGCTGCTCGACTACCCGCAGGTGGGGTCGCTGGAACACTCCGACGCGCGGCTGGCTCTGGTGAAGCCGGCCCGGGCCGAGGGTGTGGCGTTCGATGACGCCGCGGTGGACGAGATCCTGGCCGCTGCGCAGAACTTCCCCTACTTCATCCAGGAATGGGGGTATCAGGTCTGGAACGCGGCGCCGGCAAGTCCGGTCACTCGCGGCATGGTACTCGACGCGAGCCCGGAAGTGGTCACGCATCTGGACAACAATTTCTTCCGAGTCCGGTTCGACCGTTTGACGCCGCTGGAGCAGAAGTACCTGCGGGCCATGGCCGAGCTTGGACCCGGACCCTGCGCCACGGGCCGAATCGCCGAGACTCTGGGGGTTCGAACCGCGTCCGTCGCCACCGTGCGCCAACGCCTCGTCAACAAGGGGATGGTGTGGAGTCAGCGCCACGGAGAGACGGCGTTCACGGTGCCGATGTTCGACGCGTTCATGAAACGGCAGATGCCGGAGCTGGTCAGGCATGTGCCACAAGCCCGGCGGACCGAAAACTCGGGAGGACTTCAATGACGTACCGACGAATTTCCGTCGAACCGCTGACGCCCGCGATCGGCGCGGAGATCTCCGACATCGATCTTCGCGAGCCGCTCGACGACGAGGCGCACGCCGAGGTCCGGCGGGCCCTGCTCGCACACGGCGTCGTCTTCTTCCGCGACCAGCCCATCGACCACGATCAGCACATCGCGTTCGGGCGGCGGTTCGGGGAACTGCACATCCATCCGGCCTCGCCCTGCGTCGACGGTCGGCCCGAGCTGATGCGGGTCCACACCGACGCGGACTCGACCCGCCAGAACGGCCACCAGTGGCACAGTGACGTCTCCTGCGACGAGGAGCCTCCGATGGGCTCGGTGCTGCACCTTCATACCGTCCCCGAGTGCGGCGGCGACACCCTGTTTTCGAGCATGTACGCGGCCTGGGATGCGCTTTCGGAGTCGATGAAGGCCCTGCTCGCGCCGCTGGAAGCCAGTCACGAGTCCGCCCATCTCTACGATCACCTGTATGGGGATGCGGTGGTCCGGCGGCGCAACGATTGGCCGAGCGCGGTGCACCCGGTCGTTCGCACCCACCCCGAAACCGGCCGCAAGGCGCTCTTCGTCAACGCCATCTTCACCCGGCGGATCCTTGGCGTCACCGAGAGCGAGAGCCGCGGGCTGCTCGAGTTCCTGTTCGAGCACGTGGCCAATCCGCACTTCCAGTGCCGGTTCCGCTGGCGCAGGAACTCCATCGCCTTCTGGGACAACCGATGCGTTCAGCACCATGCCATGTGGGACTACTACCCCTCGACCCGGAGCGGTACCCGCGTGACGGTGGCGGGTGATCGGCCCCGGCACTGACTATCCGAACTCTGCACGGGGGATGACGACATGACCGTGAACGCGAAGGTTTCCGTGTTCGACCTGGTCGAGCAGGCGAACAGGGCCATTGACACCGTGCCGGTCGAGGAGGCGGTCGCCCTGCACGGCTCCTCCGACGTGGTCTTCGTGGACCTGCGCGACGTGCGCGAGCTCGAGCGCGAGGGCCGCATCCCCGGCGCGTTCCACATGCCGCGCGGGATGGTGGAGTTCTGGGTGGATCCGGCGAGCCCCTACTTCAAGTCCGACGTCTTCGGCCCCGACCGGCGCTTCGCCTTCTACTGCAACAAGGACTGGCGCTCCGCGCTCGCCACCGAGGTCGCGCAGCGCATCGGGCTCGAGCGGGTGTGTCACATCGAAGGCGGGTTCACCGCCTGGAAGGAGGCGGGCGGTCCCACCGAAGCGTACCGGCGAAAGCCCGGGTGACGGGCCGTTCGCTTCACTGCCGCGCCTCGCGGTGCAGGATGTAGAGCCCGCTCCCCACCACCAGACCCGCTCCCGCGAGCATCGTCGGACTCGGCCAGTCGCCGAACACGATCCATCCGGCAATCATCGCCCACAGCACGCTCGAGTACCGGAACGGGGAGACGAGCGTGGCTTCCGCATGCCGGAATGCCTCGGCCATGAGGAAGAGGGCGATTCCCATGCAGCACGCCGCGAGCGCCAGCAGGCCGGCGTCGCCGGGGCTCATCGGCTGCCAGCCGTGGCCGGCCGTCGCGAGAGCGCCCAGGGTGACCAGTCCGGTCGAGAACGCAGTCAGGGAGATGCTGGACTCCGTGACGACGAGCCGGCGCGTCACGATGTCCCTCGTGGCCTCGAAGACGGCGGTGCCGAGCGGCAGGAGCGCCGCCCACCGCAGACCGTCCTGCCCCGGCGCGAGCATGATGAGCACACCCGCGAAGCCGGCCGCGACGGCGCTCCGCCGCCGCCATCCGACCCGTTCGCCGAGCGCCCACGGCGCAACCGCGGTCAGGATGAGCGGTCCGGCGAAGGTGAGAGCGACGGCGTCGGCGAGCGGCAGGTAGCGCAGGCTGGTGATGAACATGAACATCGACGCGCAGAGGGTCAGGGCTCGCAGGAGCTGTCCCCGGACATTGGTCACCCGCAGCGTGTGCAGTCCGCCGCCCCGGTAGACGAGCACCGCGATTGGAATGGACACGAACACGCCGCGCACGAAGATCGTCTCTCCGGGCGGATAGCTGCCCGAGAGCATCTTCATGACCATGTCGTTGACGGTGATGAGGACGCAGCCGACGGTCATCAGCACGACGCCGCGCAGCATGCCGGAAGTCCGGGTCGGAGACTGGCTCATGTTCCTTTCGCGCAATCCGCCGCATCCGGCCCGCGCAACCCATGGTACTGCCGGGTGTCATGCCGGTCATCCCGACAATCTCCCGGCATGCTCGCGACGTTCCCGGTCCGGCCCGGCGGAGTCGTTTCCGGCCGTGCCCGGCCGGTCCCGCCCACTGGATGGGCTCCCGCCACGATGCGCTCGGCCCGGAAGAGCGCGGCGGCGGGCTTGCCGTCGATCCGGATAAACTGTTCAGCGGGGCCGGGACGATACGAGCCCGGGGCGGGAGGTACCCGTCGCGTGCCTCGCTCGGGCCCTCCGTTTGCCGGTCCCGCACCTGGTCGACATTCCCGCGCAACACGGATTGACTCCGACGTTCGCAACCGCAACCAATGGTGCCGCCATGGACCCGATCAGCCAGGGCGCGCTCGGCGCCGCCGTGTCGCAGACTGCATTTCGCGCCGACAAGCTCCGTGCGGCAACGTTGCTCGGTTGCCTGGCCGGCATGTCGCCCGACCTCGATGTGCTCATCAAGTCGAGCTCCGATCCGCTGCTGTTCCTGGAGTATCACCGCCAATTTACGCACGCGCTGGTGTTCATACCGTTTGGTGCGGGAATCGCGGCGTTGGCGCTGCATTGGGCCGTGCGCCGCACGTTGAGATTCGCGGAGGCCTGTTTCGCCTGTCTGCTCGGCTACGCCACCCACGGCCTGCTCGATGCCTGCACGTCCTACGGCACGCAGCTTCTGTGGCCGTTCTCCGACGTCCGGGTGGCCTGGAACAACGTCTCGGTGGTCGATCCATTGTTCACGTTGCCGCTACTTTGCCTCGTGATCCTGGCCGCGGTTTCGCGGCGTCGCACATTGGCCGTTGCCGGCGTGGTCTGGGCGCTCGGCTATCTCGCGCTCGGCGCCGCCCAAAATCAGCGCGTCGAAGCCGCCGGTGCGCAACTCGCCGCCGAGCGTGGTCACGAGCCTCGACGCCTGACCGCCAAGGCCGGATTCGGCAATCTGCTGGTCTGGAAAGTGATCTACGAGCACGATGGACGCTTCCATGTGGACGGCGTGCGAGCGGGCGCCGATGTGACGGTTTGTCCGGGCACGAGTGTGTCGGCGCTCGACGTGGCACGCGACCTTCCCTGGCTCGACCCGGCCGGTCGGCAGGCGCAGGACGTGGAGCGATTCCGCAGATTCTCCGACGACCATGTCGCGCTCGATCCGGCGGCGCCGAATCGCGTCATCGACATGCGCTATTCGGTGGTGCCCAACGAGATTTCGGCGTTGTGGGGCATCGACCTCGATCCCGGTGCCGGACCGGACAGCCACGCCCGATTCGTCACCGACCGCCCCACCGGCGCGAAACAGCGTGACGCCTATTGGACGCTGCTCACGGGAAGGGCTTGCGGCGATTAGCACTGCGCCCTCACAGCGACTGCGGAACGCCCAGAGCAGGCGTCCTCCCTCGGGTACCCGGCATTCATCGGGGCCATGCCGATCTCCGCCTGCGCGGGATGACCGCGCGGACCCGGGGACCGTCATTCGAGCAGTCCCAGCGCCTCGCCGATGACCGACGCGTCCTCGCGGCGCGCCGCCTCGGTGCTCAGGTGCCGGCGCCACCGCCGGGCGCCGCGCGTGGCGTGGAACAGCCCGAGCATGTGGCGGGTGACGTGGTGCAGCCGCGTTCCGCGTTCCATCTCGCAACGGGCGTACGCCAGCATGGACCGGGCGACGTCCACGCGGTTCGGCCGCGCCGTCGCCCCGGCCCCGAAGACACGGTGATCCGCCTCCGCCAGTACGAAGGGGTTGCGGTAGGCCTCGCGACCCATCATGGCCCCATCGACCCGCTCGTTGTGCGAGACGGCCTCGTCGAGCGAGGTGATTCCGCCGTTGACGATGACCTCCAACGCGTCGAAGTCCTCCTTCAGCCGGTACACCACGTCGTAGCGTAGCGGCGGGATCTCGCGGTTCTCTTTCGGGCTCAGTCCGGTCAGCCACGCCTTGCGGGCGTGGATGATCACTGTCCGGCAGCCCGCGGCGGCGATGGCCTCCACGAATTCGACGAGATCCTCGTAGCGGTCGCGATCGTCGATCCCGATGCGGGTCTTCACCGTCACCGGAAGCCCGCCGGCGGCGTGCATCGCCTCGACACACTGCGCAACGACCTGCGGCTCGGCCATCAGGCAGGCGCCGAACCGCCCGCTGCGCACGCGGTCGCTGGGGCAGCCCACGTTGAGATTGATCTCGTCGAACCCGCGTTCGGCCGCGAACCGGGCACAGCGGGCGAGTTCGCCCGGATCGCTGCCGCCGAGCTGCAGCGCGATCGGGTGCTCCTCCTCGGCGAAGTCGAGCAGGTGGTCGCGCCGTCCGTGCACGAGCGCCGCGCTCGTGACCATCTCGGTGTAGAGCAGGGTGCGACGGGTGACGAGCCGCACCAGGTACCGGAAGTGCCGGTCCGTGCAGTCCATCATCGGCGCGACGCTGAGCCGGCGGTCGATCGGCAACGGGTGCGGTGCCGGCGTTGCGCCCGCATCGGGTCGAAGACGCGCACCGTCGCCGGCGGCGCCCCCCGGTGCGTCGGTCGCACCGGCGGACGCGAACGGAGCCGGTCGTTGCGACGTACCGGCGGATTTCATCGCGAGCGGACCAGGCGCCATGTTTCCGTTCCCCCGGCCGGCCGCGAACGTCCGCCGGCCCCTCGACGGGAGACTACCCCGCCCGGCGGCGCTCGTGCTCGTGCAGCCGCTTCTTGCGGATCCGGATCGAGCGTGGTGTGACCTCCACGAGCTCGTCCTCGTCGATGAACGCCAGCGCCTGCTCCAGCGTGAGCTCCACCGGCGGGGTCAGAAGGATGTTCTCGTCGCTTCCGGCGGCGCGAATGTTGGTGAGCTTCTTCTCCCGCAGCGGATTGACCGTCAGGTCGTTGGACCGGCTGTGGATGCCGACCACCATGCCCTCGTACACCTCGGTACCGGGGCGCACCATCATGCGGCCCCGGGTCTGGAGGTTGAAAAGTGCGTAGGCGACGGCCCGGCCGGTCGCGTTCGCGATCAGGACGCCGGAACTCCTTCCGGTGAAGAGCCCCTGCACCTCGCGGTCGTGGCCGGCCGACGAGTACGTCATGACGCCGGAGCCCGAGGTGAGTGACGTGAATTCGGTGCGGAATCCCATCAGCGCCCGGGTCGCGAGCCGACAGGTGAGGCGGACCCGCCCGGCACCGTCGATTTCGATGTCCCGGAACTCGCCCTTGCGCTCGCCGATGACTTCCATCAGTCGGCCCTGATGTTCGGCGTCGATGTCGAACACCACCAGCTCGAAGGGCTCGTGGCGCTCGCCGTTCACGTCTCGCGTGATGACGGATGGCCGCGACACCGCGAGTTCGTAACCCTCGCGCCGCATGGTCTCGATCAGCACCGAAAGGTGAAGCTCGCCGCGGCCGGAGACCTGGAACCGGTCCGGATCGGCGGTTTCCTCCACCCTCAGTGCGACATTGTGGGACGCCTCTCGAAACAGCCGCGCCCCGAGCTGCCGGCTGGTCAGGAAACGGCTCTCGAGGCCGGCGAACGGCGAGGTGTTGACGCAGAACGCCATCGTCAGCGTGGGCTCGTCGACGTCGAGCGGGGGCAGTGCCTGCACCGTGTCCACGTCGCACAGGGTGTCGGAGACGCCCACGTCGTCGACCCCGGTGATGCACACGATGTCGCCGGCACGGGCCTCGGGCAGTTCCACCCGTTCGAGCCCGCGGTTCGCGAGCACCGACAGAATGCGTCCCCTGCGAGTCTCCCCGGCCGCATTCACCACCGCGACCGGCGAGCGCGGCGGCAGCGCGCCGCGCTTGACCCGACCGATGCCGATGACGCCGACGTAGCTCGAATAGTCGAGGGTGCTGATCTGCATCTGGAACGGGCCGTCGAGGTCCGTTTCCGGGGGTGGTGCGCGCTCGACGATCAGATCCAGCAGCGGGGTCATGTCGCGGGCGAGGTGCTCCGGGTCCGGGCCGGCGACGCCCAGGGTGGCGGATGCGAACACCACCGGAAAGTCGAGCTGCTGGTCGGTGGCCCCCAGACGGTCGAAGAGGTCGAACACTTCGTCGACGACCTGGTGGGGGCGGGCGCTGTCGCGGTCGATCTTGTTGACCACGAGCATCGGATTCAGGCCTGCCGCGAACGCCTTGCCGGTCACGAAGCGCGTCTGCGGCATCGGACCCTCCACCGCGTCCACCACCAGCAGCACGGAGTCGACCATCGACAGGATCCGCTCCACCTCGCCGCCGAAGTCCGCGTGTCCCGGGGTGTCGACGATGTTGATGCGGCATCCCGCGTGTTCGACCGCGGTCGTCTTCGACAGGATGGTGATGCCGCGCTCGCGCTCGAGGTCGTTGCTGTCGAGCGCGCGCTCGGCGATCACGGTGCGCGCATCGGGGGCGGTGTGCTGCAGCAGCCGGTCCACGAGCGTGGTCTTGCCATGGTCGACGTGGGCGATGATGGCGACGTTGCGGATGTCCATGCGGCGGGGGAGGGCGGGACGCCCGTGGGTGACGGAACGAAGGGCGCGCGAGTCTACTCGGTTCCGGTGCCGTATGCGCAAGCGGATTCCTGGGAGATGAGATGGTCCGCCCCGCTTTCCAATCGGCCTCAGAAGGGCCAAGGTGGAGTTTTCCACTATCCAACGGAAGCGAGGCGAACCATGAGCAAGATTACCCGGATGGGGATTGACCTGGGCAAGAACATCCTCTCGCCGGCGCGGTGCTCCTGGCGCATCACCACGTCGACCTTCGCGGCCCATTCCCGGTACCGCGAGCAGAACCAGCTGTATTGCATCCCCTCGGGATGGACCGCCTTGTACTCCTCCCACAGCAGCGCGAGGGTGACTCCCTTGCGACGCAGCTCGCGGTGCACCTTGCTCCACTGCGGGGGTGGCAGTCGCCTCGGGTTCGTCCTCGGCGTCGGATACAGCCGCTGGAGCAACGCCGCATCGTCGAGCGACTCCGCCAGCGGCCAAGTCAGCCCCTGCAGCTTCGCGCGCACGAGGTACTCCCTCACCGTCGACGGCGAGGCCTTCAGGCTGCGTG
>JAJDUQ010000258.1 GCA_022826505.1 Gammaproteobacteria bacterium | reverse complement strand
AATCTTGATGCGGACCGGAGAACGCGACATGTCGACGCCCGACCGCCCCCGCGTCGCCCTTTGCGGCATCAGCCTCGAGAGCAACGCCTTCTCGCCGGTGGCGGGCGAAACCGACTTCCGCGCCCTCTGCTACCTGGAGGGAGAGGACCTCCTGGCCGCCGTCCGGGGCGAGGCCTCGACCGTCGCGATGGAGATGTCGGGCTTCGTGGGCGCCATGGACGTGACCGGACCCTGGGAGCCGGTCCCGCTCCTCTTCACCGCCTCGCATCCGTGGGGCCCTGTCCGGCAGGACTTCTTCGACCGGGTGCTCGAGGACATCGTCGCCCGCCTGCGCGCGTCGGGCGGCGTGGACGCGGTGTACGTCGCGAACCACGGGGCGATGGTCGCCACCGGCAGTCCCGACCCGGACGGCGACATGCTCTCGCGTCTGCGAGCGGCCGTCGGTCCGGAGATTTCGATCGTCGCGACCCTCGACCTGCACGCCAACGTTTCGGAAGCGATGGTGGAAGCGGCCGACGTGCTGGTCGCGTACCAGACCAACCCGCACGTCGACATGCTCGAGCGCGGGGAGGAGGCGGCGCACGTTCTCCGCGCGATTCTCGGTGGCGCGGCCGCCCCGAAGGCGGCCTTCCTGCGCATGCCGATCGTTCCACCGTCCGTCACGTTGCTCACGCGCGAGGGACCGTATGCGGACCTCATCGACTACGGCCAGCGGCGCAAGCGCGAGCTCGCCGGCGAGATCCTCAACGTCTCGATCCTCGGCAACTTCGCATTCTCCGACACGCCGTTCAACGGCATCGGCATCGTCGTCACCGGACGCACCTCGCTCGATCCCGCGCAACGCCTCGCCCGCGAGATCGCGGAGCGCTGCTGGGCGGACCGGGGCCGGTTCCGGAAATCGCTGACCGCGCTGGACGATGCGGTCCGCACGGCGGTCGAGAACGGCGAGGACCCGCGGCGCCCGCCGCTCATCTTCTCCGACGCGGGCGACAATCCGGGTGGAGGCGGCGGCGGCGACACGGTCGAGCTGCTTCGCGCCCTCATCGAGTCCGGGGCGCGCGGCGTGCTCTACGGCTCCTGGCACGATCCCGCCCTTGTCGCCGACGCCCTGGCCGCGGGCGAGGGCGCCTCGATGACGGCCGTCTTCAACCGGAACCCGAAGACCGCGTTTGCCGAACGGCTCGAGGTGCCCGCCCGGGTGGTCAAGCTCTCCACCGAGCCCTTCGTGGGCCGGCTCGGGATCTACGCGGGACGCGAGGTCCGATGCCAGCCTTCCTGCGCGCTCGAGTTGGGCGGCGAAGGCGGCATCCTCGTCGTCGCGATCAGCAATCGCTACCAGACCGCGGACCCGATGTTCTTCGAGCACTTGGGTCTCGACATCGCCGCCGCGCGCACCGTGTGCGTGAAGTCGCGCGGACACTTCCGCGCCGGATTCACGCCGTGGTTCCCTCCGGAGCGGGTCGTCGAGGTGGACACTGCGGGGCTGACCTCGCCGGTGCTCGAACGCCTGGAGTGGAAGGGACTGCCGCGACCGGTCTATCCCTTGGACGAGGACACCGACTGGGTGCCTCCGAACTGGTGACGTTCCCTTTCGGTTCCGGTCGAGCGGGGCCAGCTACGCGACTCCGGCCGCCTGCATCGCGGCTCGGGCGACTTCCGCGATGATCTCCTCGCCGTCCACCTCGCTCTCGACCCCGCGGCAGTAGACGGCGATGCACATCGTTCCGGCCGGTGCGGCGACGTAGCCGACGTCGTTGACGATGCCGGTGTTCGTGCCGGTCTTCGACCCCCATCGATACCCGCTTTCGCCCGGCACGTGGCGCCCGATCCGGCGCCCGTTCTGTTGGCGCTCGAGCGCGACCATCATCGCCCGGCACGCCTCCTTCGATGCGGCGCTGCCGCCGACGATGGCGCCGACGGCGCGCGCGTAGTCGTCGGGGGTCGCGAGATTCTCCTGCTCGCCCTCGATGGCGAGGCGTCCGACCATCGGCCGGCCGAGAATCGAGCCGGCCATGCCGAGGGACCGCATCGTGTCGTTGATCCGGTCCATCCCCGCGAGGTCGATGAGGATGTTGGTGGCGGTGTTGTCGCTGATCGCCATCATGAGGTAGACGAGATCCGCGAGCGAGAGATCGAGTCCGGCGTGGAGGTAGCGAAGGACGCCGCTCCCGCCCGACTTCTCCGGGGACCGGAGCCGGTGAAGGTCGTCGAAAGCGATCTCGCCGCGGTCCGCCATGCGGTGGATCTCGATCATGATCGGGATCTTCGCGGTGCTCGCGGACGGAAACCGCTCGTCTCCCCGCCGGCTGAAGGACTCGCCGTGCGGCGCGACGACGCCGACGCCGAGCTCGCAGCGCGCCTCGAGCTCGTCCACGGTCTCTCGCAGAATTGTCCAATCGACGTTCATCGCTGCACCTCTCGCGGCACCTCGCTGCCGGACGTGATGCCCCCGAGCCGCTTCGTCTCCGCCGCCCGACCGGAGCCGTGCGGGCTCAGTCCGGGAGCTCGGGAGCGACCCAGCCGCGTCCCGGAACCGCGCTCAGGAGCTCCCGGGTATAGGCATGGCCGGGGTTGGCGAACAGCTCGGCGGTGTCCCCGTGCTCCACGAGCTCGCCCCGGTGCATCACCGCGATCCGGTCGCAGACCTGCGCGGCCACCCGCAGGTCGTGGGTGATGAACAGCATCGTCAGTCCGAGTCGATCGCGGATCCTGGCGAGCAGATCGAGAACCTGCGCCTGCACGGAAACGTCGAGCGCCGACACCGGCTCGTCGGCGACGAGGATCTCGGGGTCGAGGGCGAGCGCCCGGGCGATGCCGATCCGCTGGCGCTGGCCGCCGGAGAACTCGTGCGGGAAGCGTTCCGCCACGTCGGCATCGAGCCCCACCAGCTCGAGCAGCTCCGCGGCGCGCTCGTGTGCGGCCGCCTTCCCGGTTCCGTGCACGATCATCCCCTCCGCGATGAGGCGGCCCACCTTGTGCCGGGGGTTGAGCGATCCGTAGGGGTCCTGGAAGACCATCTGGATGCGCTTGCGGTAGGGCCGGATCCGGCTCGCGGAGAGGGACAGGACATCGACGCCGCCAAGGAGCACCGAACCGGAGTCCGCCGCGACGATGCGCACGATCAAGCGTGCCACCGTCGACTTGCCGGAGCCCGATTCTCCGACCACGCCGAGGGTCTCGCCGCGGAGCAGTCGCAGGGACACGTCCTTGACCGCGTCGACGAGGCGCGCCTTGCCGCCGAGCAGCCCGCCGCCGGAACGAAAGGTCTTGTTGAGCCGCCGGGTCTCGAGCGCCGACTCGTCGGAAGCGATCGCCCGCCGTCTCGCGGGCACCAGGCTCGGCACCGCCCTCACCAGCGACCGGGTGTAGGGGTGGCTCGGGGCGTTCAGCACCTGCTCCGCGCCGCCGACCTCGACCAGCCGGCCGGTCTGCATCACCGCAACCCGGTCCGCGACCTCCGCGACGACCCCGAAGTCGTGCGTCACGTAGAGGACGCCGGTGTGGTGCTCTCCTTGCAGATCCTTGATCAATTGGAGGATCTGCGCCTGGGTAGTGACGTCGAGGGCCGTCGTCGGCTCGTCGGCGATGATCACTTTCGGCTCGAGGACGAGGGCCATCGCGATCATCGCGCGCTGGCGCTGGCCGCCGGAGATCTCGTGGGGATAGGCGCCCAGCATCCGATCCGGATCGGGCAGGCGCACGTTCTCGAACATCTCGAGGGACCGCTCGCGCCGCTCGGCCGCCGGGAGATCGGTATGGACCTGGATCAGCTCGTCGATCTGCCTCCCGATGGTCATCAGCGGGTTGAGCGCGGTCATCGGCTCCTGGAACACCATCGAGATCTCGTTGCCCCGGAGCTCGCGCAAGCGTTGGCGGGAGACGCGGAGCAGGTCCTCGCCGTCGAACCGGACTTCCCCTCGCTCCGCGCGTACGTGCGGTCCGGGCAGCAGGCCCACGATCGCCCGGCCGGTGAGGGTCTTGCCCGATCCGGACTCGCCGACCAGGCACACGATCTCGTCGCGTCCGACGTCGAGGCTGACCCCTTCCACCGCAAACGGACGGTCGCCGTGCTCGGGCAGGCGCACGTGGAGATCGCGAATGGCGAGCAGGGGCGATTCGGCCATGGCGTTCAGGCGGTCAGGTCTTTCGCAGCCGCGGGTTGAGGGCGTCGTTCAGCCCTTCGCCCACGAGGTTGATCGCGAGCACCGTGAGCAGGATTGCGATGCCGGGAAACGTGCAGACCCACCAGGCGGTGCGCAGGACGGTTCGCCCCGCGCCGACCAGGTAGCCCCAGCTCATCACGTTGGGATCCCCGAGACCGAGGAACGAGAGCCCGGACTCGACGAGGATCGCGGTGGCCACCATCAGCGAACCGATGACGATGATCGGCGCGAGGCAGTTCGGCAGGATGTGCAGCACCGCGATGCGAAGGTCGCTCATCCCGATGCCGGTGCACGCCTGGACGAACTCCCGGTTGCGAAGTCCCATGAACTCTCCCCGCACGAGCCTCGCGACGGCTGGCCAGGTGACCACCGCGATGGCGATGACGATGCTCTCGATGGACGGGGTCATGATGGCGACCAGCACGATTGCGAACAGGAAGTTGGGGATGGTCTGAAAGAACTCCGTGAACCGCATGAGCGCATCGTCCGCCAGGCCTCCGTAGTAGCCGGCGAGCGCGCCGACGAGGGTGCCGATGGAGACCGAGACCAGGGTCGCGATGAGGCCGATGACGAGCGAGGTGCGCGAACCGTGGAAGATGCCCGAGAGCACGTCGCGGCCGAGGGTATCGGTGCCGAGCAGGTGCGCCAGGGAGGGGGGCGTCATCGGCTTGCCGACCAGGGCGAAGGGATTCTGGGGGAACGCGAACGGCGCGGCGGCCGCCATCACGAGCACCAGGCTCAGGATGAAGAGGCCGAGCACGGCCGAACGGTTGCGCTTGAATCGACTCCAGAATCCTGCCATGGTCGGCTGCCTGCGCCTGCGAATCGCGGCGGTCAGCGCACTTCGATGCGCGGGTCGAGAAACGTGTAGATCACGTCGATCACCAGGTTCACGACCACGACGAGGCAGGCCGCGAACAGGAAGATCCCGAGCAGCAGGTTGAGGTCGCGCGCGAACAGCGCTTCGAACGCGAGCAGCCCCATGCCCGGCCATGCGAACACGGACTCGACGATGACCGAGCCGCCGAGCATGTTGGCGACCTGCACGCCGCCCATCGTGACCACCGGCAGGAGGGCGTTGCGCAGGATGTGGGTCCAGGTGATCCGGCGGTCCGTCAGTCCCTTGGCCTGGGCCGTCGTCACGTAGTCCATCCCCGACTGTTCCAGCATCGAGGCGCGCATCAGGCGGGTGAAGAGCGCCATGTAGAACGCCGCGAGCGCGATGACCGGCATGATCATGTGGCGGGCGATGTCGACGACCCGGTCCCACCCTTCGTAAAAGGCTCCGATGGTCTCCATGCCGCTCGTCGGAAGCCAGCCGAGGTGAACCGAGAACAGCAGGATGAGCATCAGGCCCACCCAGAAGAGCGGGGTCGCGTACGAGACCAGGGCGAGGATGGAGATCGCGGTGTCGCGCCAGGTGTTGAGGCCCATGGCGCCGAGGAGTCCGAGCACGATCCCCATGGCGATGGCGATGACGAGGGTGCTCACCATCAGCAGGAGGGTCGGCCAGAAGCGGGTCATGATGAGGTCGAGCACCGGCATTTCGTGCCGGAAGGAGTAGCCGAGGTCGAGAACGAGGATGTTCTTGACGTAGGCGAGCAACTGGACGTGAACCGGCTGGTCGAGGCCGAACTTCTCGCGGAGCTGCGCCATGTACTCGGGGGTTGCCGACGCGGCTTCCCCGGCGAGAGCGTCCACCGCGTCGCCTTCCATGAGCTGCAGCAGCAGGAAGTTCACGACGACGATGCCGAAGATGACCGGCACCGCGTGAAGGCAGCGCCGGATGATGAACTTGAGCCGCTGACCGCTAGCGCGCATGGGACACTGGATTTCGTCGCGACCGCGTCAGGGCGCCCCGGGGTCCACGGTGGCGGGCCGCACGGACCGAATGAGCGTTTCGCGCCGGCTGAAGGTGCTGAAGGCGTGGACGACGCTTCGCCTCGCGCCTTGCCGTCGAAGCGGATCGACGGGATGCGGCGCGATGTCGTGCGCGGACCGGGGGCCGCGGGGGAAGAACGGTGACGGTTGCGGGCTCGGGTTCATCCTGGCGACCATGGTCCGGCGCGCGCCGGGCGCACAAGGTACCGCGGGCGCGATGGAGCCGGCCAAGCCGGCCAGCTCCAACGCGCCCGCGGGGGCCGTCGACGCTCGGGACGTCAGTCCGGGCGTCTACTCATCGAGCCACACGCGGTCCATGGACCAGAAGGAGCCGAACGGCGCCACCAGCACGTTCTTCACCTTGTTGTTGAACACGGAGAAGATGGCCGGCTCCTGGACGAACACGATGGGCGCGGCGTCGACGATCTTCGCCTGGAACTCGTCATAGAGCTTCTTGCGCTTGTCGAAATCGAGCTCCACGGCCGCCGCGTCCATCAACGCGTCGGTCTCCTCGGAGGACCACCGGGCCGCATTGACGAACACCGTTCCCTGCTTGATCTGGTTCGAGTGATAGCCGCGGTGCACCCCGATGACCGGATCGGAGAAGTTGAAGTAGCCCGTGGAAGTGAGCTGGAAGTCGTAGTCGGTGAAGACCCGCTTCAACCACGTCGGGGTGTCCTCGTAGCGGATCGTCGCCTTGATGCCGATCTGGTCGAGCGCCTGGACCGTGATCTCGCCGAACCGCTGCCACACTTCACCGTATGGCTGCACGTCGTGGGTCATCTCGAACCGGTACCCGTCGGCCTTGCGCGGATAGCCGGCCTCGTCGAGCAGCTTGTTGGCCCGTTCGATTCGATCCGGCACGTCGTAGCGCCGCACCTGGTCGGTGTACCAGATGAGCTTCGAGCTCATGGGTCCGGTGGCGGGCTTTCCGTATCCGTGCCACACCGCGTCGATGATGAACTGGCGGTCGATCGCGTAGGACACGGCCTGGCGCACCCGCCGGTCGTCGAACGGCGCCCGGGTGGTATCGAAGATGAGGAACGTCACCCCCGGCATCATCTCGTAACCCTTCTCGGTCACGGTCAGGTGCGGGAGCTTCGAGAGCGACGCAAGGTCCTGGGCGGGGATGTGGCTGTAGGCGGTGAGGTGCACCTCTCCGGTCTCCATCGCGGCGGTCCGCGTTCCCGCGTCGGGGATGAAGCGGGCGACGATGCGGTCGAGGTGGGGCAGCCCCGGCTTCCAGTAGTCCTCGTTGCGGTCGAAGCGGATGTACTGGCCCCGCTTCCACTCCACGAACTTGAACGGTCCGGTGCCGATCGGCTTGTTGGCGTGGCTGTAGTTGCGCACGTCCTGGTCCGCGAACACGTGCTTCGGCACCACCGGTGACTCGTAGCCGGACAGGATGCGCAGGATGTACGGCGCCGGGCCGGACAGGCGGAACACCGCGGTGTGCTCGTCCGGGGTCTCGACCGCCTCGAGCGCCCGGTAGTTGTTGATCCCCCTCGGATGGAACTTCTTCAGCACGTCCATGAAGGTGAACTGCACGTCGGCGCTGGTGAACGGCTCGCCGTCGTGCCACTTCACGCCCTCACGCAGCTTGAAGGTGATGGACGTGCCGCCGTCGCCCACCTCCCAGGACTCCGCGAGGCTCGGTAGCGCGTTCGTGTCCGAGTCGTACTCCAGCAGGCCGTCGTAGACCTTCGTCGCGACCTGACCGATGGGCTGCGACGTGCTGATGTAGGACGCCATCGAGGGCGGTTCCGGCTGCACCACCATGATGAGCGTTCCGCCCTTGGTCTGGGCGCCCGCGCCGAGCGGGACCAGCGCGAGGAAGGCGGCGGCGGCAACGGCGGCGACGCCGTTCCAGGTTGAACGTAGCGGGATCATGTCTTCTCCTCCTCAATTCGGGCGTCCGCGGACCGCACGACGCCGTCTTCGTTCAGGTTGAAGGATGCCGTGTACCCGAACAGAGCGGCCGAGCCGCCGGTGTGCAGAAACACGATCGTTTCCCCCGTGGCGAATGCGCCCCGGCGGCAGAGGTCGACGAGACCGGCCATCGCCTTTCCGGAGTACACGGGGTCGAGCAGGATGCCTTCGGTGCGGGCCGTCAGCCGAATGGCGTCCAGGGTGTCGGGACCCGGGATTCCATAGCCGGCGCCGACGTAGTCACAATTCGCCTCCACGTGCTCTTCTCTGACGAGCCCGTCCATTCCGAGCTTCGCCGCGGTGGCGCACGCAAGGTGGTAGACGTTGCGTTCCTGCACGTCCCGGGGCGCACGGACGCCGATGCCGAGAAGGCGGATGCCGGAGTGCATCCCTGCGAGGCCCGTCACCATCCCGGCCTGCGTGCCCGCGCTGCCGGTGGCGTGGACCACATGGTCGATGCAAAGCCCGGCCGAGTTGGCTTCGGAAACGAGCTCCATGGCCGCGTTCACGTAGCCGAGCGCCCCGGTCGGGTTCGAGCCGCCACCCGGGATGAGGTACGGCTTGCGGCCGCTCGCCCTCAGCCGTGCGGCGACGCCCTCGAGCTCGGCGTTCATGTCCAGACCGCTCGGCCTCGTTTCGATCGTCGCGCCGTGCAGCACGTCCAGAAGCACGTTGCCGCCCCACCGGTACTCGTGTTCCGTCATGCCGGTCCGGTCTTCGAGCAGGATGTGGCAGTCGAGAGCGGTACGGGCCGCGGCGGCGGCGGTCTGACGCGCGTGATTGGACTGCGTGGCTCCGTGCGTGACGACGATGTCGGCACCGCGCTCGAGCGCCTCCCCGATCAGGAACTCGAGCTTGCGGGCCTTGTTTCCGCCCGTGGACAACCCGGTGCAGTCGTCGCGCTTGATCCAGAGGTCCACGCCGAGTGCCTTCGAGAGGTTGTCGAGACGCTCGAGAGGGGTGGGGAGATGAGCCAGGCTCAATCGTGGGAACTTTGCGAGCTGCATGGGCTCTCCGTCTCGGCCGGCATCGGGCGCGGGTCCCGGCGCCAACCGGCGGGTTGGCGGTTCCCCGGAGCCCGTTCCTGCAACGAATTCATGTTAGAGACGGATTTTGGCCCTGTACAATGCCGATATCGGCACTTTTCATGCCTGTTCGGCATGGATGATGCGCAGAACCCCATATCCCAACGAAAGAGGCGACCGTTCATGGAGCTCAAGTGGTTGCAGGACGTCCTGGCCCTCGCCGAATGCGAGTCGCTGACGGCCGCGGCGGAACGGCGCGGGGTCACCCAGCCGGCGTTCTCGCGCCGGCTCCGGGCCTTCGAGGACTGGCTCGGGGTGGAGCTGGTGGACCGTTCGCGCAAGACGAGCCGCGTCTCGCCGGCGGTCGCGGACCGGATCGAATCGGTGAGGGCGCTCGTACGGGACTTCTACCGGCTGCGCAACGACATCCGTGCCGCGGAGCGCAGTCGCAGCCAGCTCGTGTTCATCGCCCAGCACACCCTCACGATGACCTATCTGCCGGGTCTCATCTCGCGGCTCCGGCCCGCCATGGCGCACACCACCCTGCGGCTGCGGGCGGCGAACATGGATGACTGCTACACCGTGCTGCTCCGCCACGAGGCGGACATCCTCATTGGTTACCGGACACGCGGGATCGACCTGCCCTTCCCGGCCGCAGCCTTCGACAGTCTGAGGCTGTCCGGCGACGAGCTCGTGCCCATGGTTGCGCCCGGTCTCGTCGAGCGGGTGACCCGCGAGCTGGACGCCCGCGGACCTCTCACCGTCATCGGCTACCCGTCCGAGGTGTTCTTCGGCATCGTGTTCCACCGGAGCATCCTGCCGGCGCTCGCCCGGCGGCAGACCGTGCACGTGGCGTGCGAGACCGCCCTCGCTCCCGGCGTGCTGGAGCTGACCCTCGAGGGGCTCGGGATCGGCTGGCTGCCACGAAGTCTCGCCGCGCCGCACGCCGCCCAGGGACGGCTCGTGGCGCTGCCGCCGGAGCTGGGGGTGGTCCCGCTGGACATCGTCGCGATGCGCCGCAGCGCGAGCCGGGACACGAGGGTCGATGCCGCATGGCGGGCTCTCGGCGAGGCGGAGGAGGAACGACGGACCGCCGGGTCTTCGGCGGGCGGATGACCCCACTCGGCCGCAGACTCCGTTCCTTTCGATGTTGCCGGTTCGCGACCCAGCCCACATCGGCCGCGTTGAACGGCGCGAGCGCCTCCTCGAACGGCAGGCCGATGGGGACCACGCCTCTTCGCTCCAAGTGGACCCGCTCGCCGGGGTCGATCGCCATGCCCGCTCTCGCCTCGAATGCCGTAGGGTTGCGTGTTTGCCAGAGCAGCCCGAGGGTCGGAGCCGACATCCGGCGACGAACGCGGCACGAGGGAAGGATGAGCACGAGACTGAGCGCGAAGGGAAGCACGCCCGCGATTCGAGGCGCGGAGTTCGTTTCCCTCATCGCCCTCCTGATGGCCCTCGGCGCGCTGTCGACCAACGCGATGCTGCCGGCGCTCCCGATGATCGGGCGCGAGCTCGGCGCTCCGCGCCCGAACGACGTCCAGTTCGTCATCACTTCCGTGTTCCTGGGACTCGGGATCGGGCAGATGCTCTTCGGCCCGCTCTCCGACCGCATCGGACGCAAGTCCGCCATCCACGCCGCCCTCGCCCTGTTCATGGCCGGGTGCCTGGTGTCCGTGTTCGCGACCACGTTCCAGGCGATGATCGCGGGGCGCGTCCTTCAGGGGATCGGGGTTGCGGGGCCTCGCGTCGTGGCCATGGCGCTCGTGCGCGATCAGTACGAGGGGGCCCGCATGGCCCGCCTCATGTCGACGGCGCTCGCGGTGTTCATCCTGGTTCCGACCGTCGCGCCGGCGCTCGGGCAGGTGCTCGTCTGGCTTTCGGGGTGGCGCGCGATCTTCACCACCTTCCTCCTGATTGCCGCGATCGCCTTCGCATGGCTCGCGTTACGGCAGCCGGAAACGCTGCCCCCCGACCGGCGCCGGGCGTTCTCGCCCTCGGCGATCGGCCGGGCGGTGATCGAGATCGTGCGGATCCGGGCCGCGCTCGGCTACACCCTTGCGACGGGGTTCGTGTTCGCACCCTTCCTCGCGTATCTCAGCACCGCACAGCAGATCTTCCAGGAGGCCTACGATACGGGCGCGCTCTTCCCCGCGTACTTCGCGGTGCTCATCCTCGCCCTGGGCGGCGCCCTTCTCGCCAACGGGCGGCTCGTGATGCGTTACGGTATGCGCCGGATCACGTCCGTCGCCGCGCTGGGCGTCGCGCTCATTTCGATCACCGGGTGGGCGGGCGCGTTCGCCTTCGAGGGCCTCCCCCCGCTCTGGCTCTTCCTGGCCTGGCTCATGAGCGTCTTCGTCTGCGTGGGGTTCGTCTTCGGGAATCTCTCCGCGCTCGCGATGGAGCCGCTCGGTCATCTCGCCGGAGCGGGCGCGGCGGTCGTCTCCTCGCTCTCCACCCTCATCGCGTTGCCGCTCGGGATCCTCGTCGGTCAGCGTTTCGACGGTACCGTGTACGCGCTTATCGGCGCGTTCGCGATCTCCGGAGCCGCCGCCTTCGCCGCGAGCGCGTGGGCCGGGAGGGAGAGCAAGAGGGAGAGCAAGTGGCCCTGATGGCCCTTGCCGTACGCGCCCGCCCCCATGCGCTCGCGCGATGCCGGCACGAGCGGTTAACCTCACCCGTCCGGGCCATTCCCGGCGCGCGGCGGAGGCAGGTGCATCCGGCGCCGTCC
>JAJDUQ010000150.1 GCA_022826505.1 Gammaproteobacteria bacterium | reverse complement strand
GTGGGCTTCAGCCGCGCGGCGAAGTTGTAAGGCTCGGTGTCGATCTCGGACAGCGTGATCTCGCCGTTCAGGACCGCCGCCTTCCACGCCTCCTGCTCTCCATGCCGCGCCTTGAACTCGGGCATGACCTCGTGCGCGAAGAGCTCGAGGCTCGAGCAGATGTCCTCGTGGGTGTTCTTGCCGGCCTGGTTCAGCAGGATGACCTGGTCGACGTTGGCGCGCTCGAGTTCGAGCAGGCGCTCGCGGATCGTGTCCGGGGAGCCGATCAGCTCGCTGCCGGAGCGTTTCTGCCCGGCCGGCGTCTGCTTCCACTCCTGGTAGCGCTCCCAGAAGTTGTTGGTGCCGGGCTCGAAGGGCCCCTCCTTGTTGTAGAGCTGCAGCGCGAACTGGAAGAACGTCCAGCCGTCCGCCTTCTGCCAGGCCTCCTCGTCGGTCTCGGCGCACATGAACCCGGAGACCACCGCGATGTTCGGGTTCGTCTCGTATTCGCAGAGCTTCTCCTGGTCGTGGATGAAGGTGTTGTAGTACGCGTGCACCCAGGCTTCCGCGGCCTCGAGGCTCACGAACTTGAAGCAGAGCGACCCCATGCCGCGGTGCGCCGCGTACTTGATGGTGTCAAGCTGGGAGCAGGCCACCCAGAGCGGCGGATGCGGCTTCTGCAGGGGCTTCGGCACGACGGCGCGGAGCGGGAACTTGAAGTACTCGCCCTCGTACTCCCAGCCGTGGTTCCAGAACATCGGCAGCGTGCAGCGGACGGCGTCTTCCCAGATGTCCCGCTTGTCGCGGAAACGCAGGTTGAAGGGGTGCAGTTCGGTCACCGAGGAGCCCTCGCCGAGGCCGAGTTCGACGCGGCCGTCCGAGACGAGGTCGAGGGTCGCGATCTTCTCGGCCACGCGCGCCGGGTGGTTCGTCGTCATCTGCACGATGCCGTGACCGAGCCGGATGTGCTCGGTGCGCTGGCTGGCGGCGGCGAGGAAGACCTCCGGCGCCGAGGAGTGGGAGTACTCCTCCAGGAAGTGGTGCTCGACTTCCCAGGCGTAATCGAAGCCCAGCCGGTCGGCCAGTTCGATCTGGTCGAGGGAGTCCTTCAGCAGCCTGTGCTCGCTGTCCTCGTCCCAGTTCCGTGGCAATTGGTGTTCGTAGAAGATTCCGAACTTCATGCACTCGCCCTCCGTGTATGGCGCGGATGTTGGCAGCGGCCCCGCGAAAGCGCAAACGGCCGCGCCTGGGCCGCGCGCGGGCTTCAGGCGCCCTGCAGCGCCTCGAGGACCTTCTGCGGGTGGTCGGCCGCCTTCGGAACGCGCCGCCAGTGCTTGACGACGTTGCCGTCGGGGCCGATCCAGACGGTGGAGCGGATCACCCCCATCCGCTTCTTGCCGTACATCATTTTCTCGCCGTAGGCCTGGTAGGTGCTCATCATTTCCCGGTCGGGGTCGGAGAGCAGGGTGAACGGCAGATCGTACTTGTCGACGAACTTGCGGTGCGACGTTTCGCCGTCGGGAGAGACTCCGAACACCACCGCGCCGGCGTCCTGGATATCGCCCCAGAGGTCCCGGAAACCGCAGGCTTCCTTCGTGCACCCGGGGGTGTCGTCCTTGGGATAGAAATAGACGACGACGTGCTTGCCGCGCTGATCCTCGAGCGCGACGGAGTTGCCGTCGGTGTCCTGCAGGGTGAACGGCGGCGCCGCCTTGCCTTCCTCGATTGCCATGTGGTCTTCGCCCCTCCCCCGAAAAAAGAAAACGCCGCGTCATTTTCCAGACGCGGGGCGGGCGATCAAGGTGGTTGCGAGCCGGCGCCGCCCACTTCCCTATCGGCGCATGGAATACTACGAGGCTCAACGGAGGCCGCGCGATGCTGCAAAGGCTCTATGTCGACAACTACAAGTGCCTCGTCAACTTCGAGCTTCCGCTTGAGGAAGTCACGCTTCTACTGGGCCTGAACGGCACCGGCAAGACGGCGGTTCTCGACATCGTTTCGGCGCTGCGCCGCATCCTCGTCGACGGGGTCCCGATCACGCACGAAAAGGCGTTTCCGACAGCTACGTTGACGCGGTGGCAGGATCGAGACGTTCAGGTGTTCGAGTACCGAGTGGTCGACGATGACGTGGTCTTCGACTATCGGCTCGAGGTGGAGCACCAACGATCCAGCCAACGCGCGCGCATTCAGCTTGAAAGGCTGACGGGCGGTGGAGGACCGCTCTTCGAGTGCAGACTCGGTCAGGTCCAGCTATATCGAGACGATCACTCCGAAGGGCCCACCTTCAAGGTCGATTGGGGCGAGTCGACGCTGGCGAGAGTCGCACCGGGGAGTGACAACACGCTGCTCACCCGGTTCGTCGACTTCGTGCGCGGAATCGTGGTGTGTGGTCTTGAGCCCAGCCGGTTCGTTACGGAGTCTCTCAAAGAGGCTACCGTGCTGCAGCGCGATGGCGGCAACTTCGCGGAGTGGTACCGGCATCACCTCCTGGAGCATCCCGAGTTGACAGGACGCCTGACGGAGACGCTCAGGGAGGTGCTCTCCGGGCTTCGGGACATTCGGCTTGAACGTGTGGGGGTAGACGCTCGCGCTCTCATGCTGGGCTTTGCGGAATCGAAGGAACCCTATCCGTTACGGTTCGATGAGCTGTCGGAGGGGCAGCGTGCGCTGGTTGTCCTCTACGGTCTCCTGCACCTGGCCAACGGCGAGGGGCACGTGCTGTTCCTTGACGAGCCGGAAAACTACGTCGCGCTTTGCGAGATTCAGCCGTGGCTCATGGAGCTGTCGGACATGGGACTCGCCCAGGTGGTCTTGTGCTCCCACCACCCGGAGCTGATCGACTACCTGGGTGGCGACCGTGGATTGCTGCTGGCACGCGAGGAATCAGGAGTCGTTACGGTCCGTCGGCCGGATACGGCGGGTCTGGAGGGTCGGGCGAGACTCTCTGAATGGGTCGCCCGAGGCTGGGAACGTTGACTCGAAACGTCCGGGTGGTCCTTGTGTGCGAGGACACTCAACACGAGGTGTTCGTACGCCGGTTCCTGAAGGAGATGGGTTGGCGTGTCCGTGACATCCGGGTCGAAAAAGCGCCGCAAGGTCGGGGATCGGGCGAGCAGTTCGTGCGTGAGAACTACCCGTCCGAACTCCGGAGCTTCCGACCAAAACCCGGACGTCGAGCACTGATCGCCGTGGTGGACGGCGACGGGCGGGGCGTTGACGGCCGTCTGGGGGATTTCGAGAGAGCGTGCGTAGAGCAAGGAGTCCCCTCGCGCACGGACGAAGAGACGGTCCTGCTACTCGTGCCCACGCGGGCGATCGAGACCTGGTTGGCGTACCTGGATGGCAACATCGTCGACGAGTCTCACTCGGGCTACCGCCGGCTCGCCCACGAACGCGAGTGCCGACGCCATGTCGACGTGCTGGCTGGCATGTGTCGGGACCGTGCTTTGCGGCTCCCGGCTCCACTCTCGTTGGTCGCTGCGTGCGAAGAGTACGGCCGGCTGCGTAGTCTTCCGGCCTGATCGGTTGCTCAGCGGTGGCGGGCGGCGATGGCCGCGAGCCCGGCATCGAGCTCCGCGCGGTCCAGCCACCGTCCGCGCACCATCACCCCTTCGATGCGGCGGGTGTTGCCGATGTCGTCGAGCGGGTCCGCTTCGAGCAGGACCAGGTCGGCGTCCCGCCCCGGCTCGATGGCGCCCCAGGCGGCGGTGCCGAAGAAGGCGGCGGGGGCGGTCGTTCCGGTGGCGAGGGCCTCGTACGGGGTGAGCCCCGCGGCGACCATCGCCTCGAGTTCGCGATGGATGGAGAAGCCCGGCACATTGAACACCTGCGGCGAGTCCGAG
>JAJDUQ010000108.1 GCA_022826505.1 Gammaproteobacteria bacterium | reverse complement strand
GCGTGAGAGTTCGGACAACTCGGGCGGTGACATCATTCGGAGTCTCCATGCTGACAGTTAGATAAACTGTCAGAAAGATACCCGAAACCGCCCGATATCCCTACACTTAATTCACGTCGCACAATCCTGACGTGCACCCCTTCATGGCCGGGCTGTTGACAGGGCTGTCGTTCGTCGATGCGCGTGCCGGCGGGCCCTCGGACCTCGCGGTCGCACCCGGATTCGAAGCCACCGTCGAGACCGCGGATCATCTGCGCGTCACGTTGCGGGCCGGCAATCCGGCCGAGGACGGGACGCTCTGGGCGGCGGTCGATGCCGGCGTGGCGGCCGGCATCGAGGCATCCGAGCAGGTGTGGTCGGAAGCTTTACGGATCGCTTCGCAGCTCGATGGCTGGATCGTCAAGCTTCCGCGTCGAGTATCGGATCGGCTCGAGCTCCGGTTGCACGACATCATCGAAACCGGTTCGGTGGGAGAAAGGTAGAAAGTTCGGCCTCTGCACCGGCATGTGTCGCAGATCGACCGCCCCGGCTGCCATCGCTATCGTTTGCCGCCGAACGCGGCCGAGAGATCGTACCGTTCGAGAACACCCCCCATCCCTTCGTGATCGGGTCCGAAGAAGGCGCCCGTCACGGTACCCACGTCCTCGCCGGTCCAGACGTAGCCGTGCCCGTAGTCCGTGCCGGGCAGCTCATACGTCTCGAACTCCGAATCCGCACGCCTGAAAGTGTTGCCGCGATCGTCCGCCTGGATCGCGTAGCGCAAGTCGCCGTCGCCCCAGGTTCCGCCGCCCTCGAACTGCATCGCCGTGAATTCGAGGCGCCCGAGAAAGTCGTCCATGTCGATGCTCAACCCGGCATCGCCGAGGACGCTACGCCCAGTGGGCGTGATGCCGATCATGGCACCGTTCCAGGTCACGCTGCCCGTGAGCGAAGGGATGTCGTAGAGCACGCTCGCGGGCTTCGGCCCGAAGGCCCAGGGCTGTGCCAGGCCGTTGCGGAACGCGACGCCGAAGGCGACTTCTTCCGAGCCGAGGTCAAGATCGCCGCGCAGGTGGAACGACGTGTCGTCCCACGGCCCGAGACTGTCCACAGTAATCTCGTCCGGCGGCGTGCCGGGCTTCAGACGGCTGTAGGCCGCGTGAAGGCCCTCGAGATCGATCGGGTAGATCAGGGATCGCGGCTGGGTGCCGGGGTAGAAGCCCGCCTCGTTCAGGACCGAGTCGAAACGCGCAGGATCGGTATGGCTCACGAAACCCAGCGCGTGGAGCAACTCGTGCACCAGGACGTGCGTGACGTCCGCGTCGGTGAGCGAGCCGACCGCTTCGGTATCGATCAGAACCGAGGCGAAGCCCGCGCCTTCCTCGTCGACCTCCCATATCTCCGCCGTCAAGTCCTTGGGGTTGTAGAACACCTTCGTCCGTCCCAGCTCCTCCGGGTCGACGCCCTCGGGATACCGGGGATCCGTCTTGGGAATGAACCAGACCAGTATCTCGCCGAAGGTGCAGTATCAAGGCAGGCTGGGGTCCAGATCCACATCCAGACTGACCCGCGGACTGAACCTGATCTGGTGCTCGAAGGGCAGTCCGGTGTTGATGATCCCGACGGCATCCTGGGTCAGGCGCGCGAAGCGGGTGAACCTGTTGCGGGTTTCCTCGCCTTGCATCAGCGTCACGATTGTCGGCGGCGGGTCATCGTGATAGGTCACGAGCCCGGTCACGCCTTCCCTCAGGTTGTGGCTCGCGGCCACCCGCAGCCAGGCCGCAACGTCCTCGGTGCCCTCCCCGTCGCGCACGTGTCCCTGCGACAGCGCGACCCCGTTCCTCGCACCGCCGGATGCGAGGAACTCCGTCGCCGATGCGACATCGGCACCCACATGCAGCGTATCGCCGAACGTCATGACCGGTGCCCCCGGCCTGAACGTGTCCACCCACAGATAGGCATCCAGGGGAACCTCGGGCGGCAACCGGGGAATGGGCGGGTCGCCCGCCGACGGCGGCCGGACAGCGCCGTTCCCGCCGCCGCAGCCCCACAGAGCGGCCAGGACGATGAAGACCGTCATGAGCCGAAACACCGGTCTACGCGTCATGAGCCGATCCATCCCTGCTGCCGGAAATTCAGGCCGGATCGCCAAGCAACCGACGCGCGCCGCATCGGCAGCAGAGCATGCGCGAAGTGGTAGCCAGCGAAAAACCGGTGGGGGTGACGATCCTCCAGAACCCGAACGAATACGGCCGGCCCGGCCATGAGCGCTCGGAGCAATCGTAATCTCGTCCTGCAACTGACTGACGCCACGGCACGAAATACTCCTGCCCGCCTACCCAGCAATTCCCGCCAGTTGGAAGATTGTAGAGGAATCAACGGGTTGCAGGAGAAGACAAAAAAAGTCTTCGTAAACTTTCCTCCCAAGATCAGTACAATACCCATGATTTCTCCAGCGACAGGTGAGCAATCATGGCCGAGCTGCGGCTGAGAAAGACCGTGAGCGCACCGGGGCTGCTGCGCGAGGTGGGCGCGGGCTTCGACGAGGCGCACGCCCCCGTGCCAAGCCGCAGGTTCAGCTTGACCGAGTGCCTGATGTCGGGCTTGGCGATGTTCGGGCTGAAGTATCCGTCGCTGCTTCAGTTCGACCGCGATGCGAGGACCGACGAGACGGTGCGGGCGAATCTGAGGACTCTGAACGGGATTGAGCGCGCGCCGTGCGGCACCGATCAAAATCTGGTGAATCATCTTTACACATGCGAGCGGGGCCGTCCCGAGGCACGTGGTGCTCGGGGCCGGGTGGTCCGGTGACGGAGGGCGCGGTCGCGCCCGCGGTCTATGCGAGGGTGGGCGAGGGCGGATAACCGAGCAGGGTGAGC
>JAJDUQ010000014.1 GCA_022826505.1 Gammaproteobacteria bacterium | reverse complement strand
ATATCGCTACCCGCCCCGTACCCGATGCCCGACCGTCCGCTCATGACCGTGTCCACCCGTTGAAGGCGACCCCGGCCCATGCACCGTGCAGCAGGCCGGAAGTGCGCACGCCAGCCTCGCGCAACCATCGCACGAATGACGGGCAAAGGGCAAATGAGAGCGGGCGTGCCGGGGGCTGCACCGCCCTCGCCCGGAAGCGGCATCGGAGCCTCGCGCCCGCGACCGGCCGGGCCGCCGTCATCGGCGCCGGACCGAGCCTCGCGCGGTACACCGCCCCGTCGAGCGCAGGCCGCTCGGAGCCCGTGCTTCGCCGAGCGCACCGGAGCGCACCCTCGCGCGGGGTGTCGCAGGCGAGCGCCCGGAGGTGGCTCAAGCATGCCTGTCACTGCCCGGCCGGCGGGCGGGGGCGGATCGGGGCGAACCGGGTAGTGACAGGCGCCAAAATCGGCCTTCGGGCCAGTCGCGGCAAGGAGATTGCTAACAGAAATCTTCGTGCGGCTCTCGTGACGGGGTGGTATGGTGCCGCCATCCACGGAGCTGCCACCGGCAGCGTGGTCGGCTGAAGCCGACGTGGGCGCTTGAGAAGGCGCAATCAGGTGCCATATCGCGATCCATCGCGATGTCGTGCGGGCTTAACGCCCCGCCCCAGGCACGACGGGCCACTCCGAACCGGAGGCGGGCTCGCTCAACCCAAACGGCGAGGCGGCTGCCGCGCGGGACCTCTCGGGGTCCACGCGGCGACCGGGGAACCCCCCGGGATTGAAGATGCCTCCGAGCCGGGGCGCGTGGCGTTGCAAGCGGGGCCGGGGACATTCCCTGGCCGTGCGGACCAAGCGCAACGCTGGCAAGCGCGACGCGCCGAAACCGTGCTCGCGGCCACTGCCGGACGACCGGCACGCCGCAGCCGCCGCCTGGGTCGGCAGCGTAAGGCGTCATAGGGCACTCTCGCAGCACTGCTGCGGCTCCGCCCGTCTCGCGTAGCGAGGCAGCGGATCGCCCATCACCACTCAGCTACCCCACGCCCGCCCCGGCCGCGCGATGCGGCCCGGGGCGTGGTCGATCGGAGCGATGTCCGATCATCGAGACGGCACCGGTCTGGGCGCCTTGTAGTTCGGGGCGCTTGCCGCGGAATCAGTTGCGAGTCCCGCGCTCGGCGATGCCGGAGAGCTCGACCGGGGGCCGGTCGGGAAAGCGCGCGATGAGCGAAAGGCTGCCGCCCATCGCCTCCACCGTTCTGCGCAGCGTGGACAGCAACAGGTCGCTTCGCTGCTCCAGCCGCGAGATGGCGTCCTGGCTGATGCCGAGCTCGCGCGCGACGCTCGCCTGGGTGAGCTCGCGCGCCTTGCGCAGCTCGCGCAACGTCATCTCCTCGGCAATGAACTCGGCGGCAAGGTCCTCGACCCTGCGGCGCTCGGCAGGGTCGAGCCGCGCAATCACGTCTTCCACGTCCAATCCCATCACGATCCTCCTTCTTCGGCGAGCCGGGTGAGATGCCGGTCGAAGCGCTCGTCGGCCTTGACGATGAGCGCGCGGTAGAATCGCCGCTCGTTGCCGCCGGACTTGTCTCCAGCGACCAGCAGCACGGCGCGACGCATCGGGTCGAAGGCGAACGCCACCCGCCATTCTCCGCCCGCCGCGCTGAACCGAAGCTCCTTCATGTTCGCATGCCGCGAGCCGTTGAGGGTATCCACACGCGGTCGTCCCAGTTGGGGTCCGAACTCCCGCAACAGGCGCGACAGGGCGAGGATGGATCTGCGCGCTTCCAGGGGCAGGGCGAACAGCTCGGACTCGAACTCCTCGGCGATCTCGACCGTCCGGATCATGGCGGCAGAATGCGGCGGCGCGAACATGAAGTCAATGACATATTGTTTCCTCGCGCCCGGTCGGGCCGCAACCGGGGCGGAATGGATCATCGCCGCGATGCGGCAACGGCCTCGCGTTGCCGCGTTCAGCGGGGCGCGAAGAACATTTCCGTTGACCGGCGGCGCCCGCCGCCCATAGCTTGGCTCGGACGATACGCCCGCGCCCGAACGGGCGGGACCGAAGCGCATGCGCCAGTTGAACTTCGACAATCCATGAGTCTCGACCACGCACGAATTCGCGTGGACGCAGCTACCGCCTCCCGCTCTGCTACTCTGCCGCGCGTCCAGAGGGGAGGTTCGGTGGTTGGCGAGGCCGGGCGCATGGGGGCTCGCGACGGTGGTGGCTCGTCGCGATGCAATTCCCGGGCTGATGATCAGTGTGATGCTCGTGGCGTCCGTCGTGCACGGGCTGGCGCCCGTATTCCCGCGGGAAGTCGGATTGCTGGCTGCGTGGGTCGCGGGATGCGCGGTGCTGGGTCGACTGCCGCGCCGCGCGCTGGTCCAGGTCGCACTCATGATCGGCGTCGGGCTCGCATGCATTGCGGTGGCTGCGACGCGCGGAGTCGATATCGCATGGGGTGATGTGGCCGCGGGTTCGCTGCCGATCCTCACCATGATCGCCGGCGTCGCGTTTCTGCGCCTGGTCTACGTGGCCGACGCGGTCCGTAGAGCAGGATACGCTCCGCCGCGGGGATTCGGCGCATACCTGCGCACGATGGCGGGCGTGCATCTCTTCGGCGCCGTCATCAACATCTCGGCCCTGGTGGTGTTCACCGAGCGGCTCGCCCGGTACACGACGCTCACGCGCCGCGAGGTCGCGATGCTCGGGCGTTCGTATTCCATGGTCGCCTACTACTCGCCGTTCATCGGCGGAGTGGCCCTCGCACTGGGGCTGGTGCCCGGGGTGAACTTTTCCGAGATGGTGCTGATGGGGGTCGCGCTCGCGGGCGTCGGATTCCTGATCGTCGTCGCCCTCGGACGGCTGGAGGAGGGAGCGGCGCTCGCGGAGTTTCAGGGTTACCCGTTTCGCCTGGAGAGTTTGTGGCTGCCACTGGTCCTCGTGTGCGCGGTCGCTGTCGCGCACTGGATGTGGCCGTGGCTGTCGGTGCTGCTGCTGATTTCGCTGCTCGCGCCGCTGGTCTCCACCGCGGTGCTCGCGACGCGGACCGGGCCCGCCGGTGCGATCCGGATCGTGACGCGGTTCGCACTGACCGAACTGCCGGGCATGAGCGGGGAGCTCACGCTGTTCCTCGCCGCCGGAGTGCTCGGCGGAGGGCTCGCCAGCCTGGTGTCCGCCTATCCCTCGATGGTGCCGGCCTTCACGCTGACCGCCGCAACCGCAGTCATGGCGCTCGCCGCCATTCTCGTGACCGCGATGGCCGGCATGCATCCGCTGGTGTCGGTCACCACCCTCATCGCGGTCACCTTGCCGACGTCGCCCGATCCGACGCTGCTCGCATCGGTGTGCGTGACGGGGTGGGGGATTGCCTCGGTGGCAGGTCCGTACACCGGAATCAACCTGGTCCTCGCGGCTCGTTCCGGTGTCTCGAGCTGGGTGTTCATGCGCTGGAACGCGCTCTACTGCGCGATCATGATTCTGGCGGCGGGAGCGGTGTTCACGGGCTATGCTGCGCTGACCGGGTGACGACGCCGTGCCGCGCAACCCCCGAACATCGGTAGCATCCACGACATGAACGACATGCGAGAGCTGCTGGACGAGACGGTCGAGCGTGCCGCGAGGTTCCTCGATTCACTCCCCGAACGTCGGGTCGCGGCCGCGCGCACCGCGCAAGAGCTCGTGCCGGCCCTCGGCGGCGAACTGCCCCGGAAGGGACTGCCGGCGGCGGATATCCTGGCGCGGCTCGACGAGATCGGCGTGCAGGGCGTGGTCGCGAGCGCCGGTCCCCGCTACTTCGGCTTCGTCACCGGGGGGGCGTTGCCCGCGTCGCTGGTTGCGAGCTGGCTCGCGGCGGCATGGGACCAGAACGCCTTCAGTGAGGTGAGCTCGCCGGTCGGGGCCGCCGTCGAGCAGGTCGCGATGCGCTGGGTGCTCGAAGCGCTCGATCTGCCGGCGGACGCCGGCGCCGCGTTCGTCACCGGTGCGACGATGGCCAACTTCACCGCGCTCGCCGCGGCCCGACGAGCGGTGCTGCTCGCCCACGGTCACGACGTCGATCGGCAGGGACTGCAGGGAGCGCCGGAGATCATGGTGGTGGTGGGCGAACACGCCCATGCCACGCTGTTCAAGGCGCTCGGCATGCTGGGTCTCGGACGCGATCGGGTGTCGCGCGTGCCGGTCGATGGGCAGGGCCGAATGCGCGCCGATGCGCTGCCCGACCTCGAAGGGCCGGCCATCGTCTGCACGCAGGCGGGGAACGTCAACAGCGGCGCCCTCGACCCGGTGGGCGCCGTGTGCGACGCGGTGCGCAGCGACGACGTCTGGGTCCATGTGGACGGCGCCTTCGGTCTGTGGGCGAGAGCGTCGAGCCGGTTCGGCGACCTGGCCGCCGGTGTCGAACGGGCCGATTCATGGGCCACCGACGCCCACAAGTGGCTGAACGTGCCCTACGACAGCGGTCTCGCCATGGTGCGGGATGCGGATGCGCTGCGCGGGGCGATGTCCGTGCACGCCGACTACCTCCCCGACCGGATCCACCGCGACCCGTACGAGTTCACCCCGGAGACCAGCCGCCGCATGCGGGGGGTCGAGATCTGGGCCGCGATCGCGTCGCTCGGCCGCGACGGCATCGAGGAGCTGGTGGAGCACAACTGCCTTCAGGCGCGACGGTTCGCGGCCGGGCTGCGCGACGCCGGTTGGGAGATCCTCGCCGACGTGGTGCTCAATCAGGTCCTCGTCGCGTTCGGCGACGATCGCGCCACCGCGGACGTGATCGAGGGCGTGCAGCGCGATGGCACCTGCTGGTGCGGGGGCACGAGCTGGCACGGCCGGACCGCGATGCGCATCAGCGTCTCGTCGTGGGCGACAACCGGCAACGACGTGGAACGAAGTCTGGCCGCGATTCTGCGGGTCGCCGAAGACGTCCGCGCTCGGGCCGGCGCGCAGGGCTGACGCATGGCGAAGTACCGGCTGGTCACCTTCGACGCCTACACGGGTCTGGCCGATTTCCGGGCGACGCTGACGCCCGTCGTCGCGCGACTCCTGGCCCTGCCCACCGATGGCGCGGAGGCATTACTGACCACCTGGCGCTCCGGCCAGCTCCGCGCCGCCGCCCTGTCGAACGCGCTGAAGCGCGGGCGCACGAGCTTCCATGACTGCACCGCGCTGGCCCTCGACCACGCCGCGGGCGTGCACGGCGTCACCGTGCCGGCCGCCCGGCGCGACGATCTGATCGCGGCCTGGTATCCGCTTCGGCCGTGGCCGGAGGCCGGCGAGGTGTTGCGCGCGCTCCGGTCGCGGGGCTGCGAGCTGGCGATTCTGTCGAACGGCGACCGCGCCATGCTCGAAGGCATCGCCGGGGAACTGCCCGTGCCTCCGGATCACATTTTTTCGACGGAGAATTCGGGCGTCTACAAGCCCGCTCCGGAGGTCTACGACCTGCCGGTCCACGCTCTCGGCATCGCCCGCGGGGACTACCTGCACGTCGCCGGCGGCGCCGACGACGTCATCGGCGCGAAGTCGGCCGGAGTCGCGTGCTATTGGAACAACCGCTCCGGCGACCGCGTGCTGCTGCCCGAATTCGGCGCCGACGCCGAGGGACCGGACCTGCGCGGGGTGCTGGAACTGGTGTGAGGGGGCGTGTGGTCCAATGACGGGACTGCGGCTGCATCATTCGAACCGGCTGGAAGTTCTCGCGGCCGAGCTCGCGCACCTCGCGCGCGCCGGTCCCGGCGACCCGTTCGCCCCCGAGCGGATCGTGGTGCCGCATCCCACCATCGGACGATGGCTCTCGCTGGAGCTTGCGCGCAAGCTCGGCATTGCGGCCAACGTCCGCTTCGAGCAGCCGGCCGAGTTCGCGTGGTCGATCATGCGCGGCCTGGTGCCGGACCTGTCCGCGGAGCGACCGTACGATCCGGCGCGCCTTCGCTGGCGCATCCATGACCTGCTGCCGGGGCCGGCGGGAACGCCCGGCAGTCGCGCGGCGGGAGACCGTCGGCCGGGCCGATCGCCGGACGGAGCCGGTGCGCATGGTGCAGTCCGTGCGCTCGAAGGCGCGGTGGACGGCTATCTCCGCGACGGCGACCCCCGCAAGCGGCTGGAACTCGCCGACCGCCTCGCCCGCATGTACGACCAGTGCCTTCTCTACCGTTGCGACTGGATTCGCGATTGGGAGGGCGGCGCGGCTCCCCACTGGCAGGCACGGCTGTGGCAACGCGTGGTGGCGGCGGACGGCCCGGACGGCGCCGACCACTGGGTCGGCGCCCTCGAGAGATTCCATCGAGCGTCGCGCGACGGTTGCCGTTCGGACCCGGCGGACGATTGTTCGCCGGGTCCGTCCTCCGGATCGCAGCGGCGCGGCGCAACGCCCGTTCGGCTCCCGCCCCCGCATGCCGCCGCTTCGTCGCCGGTCGGGGGTTCGGCCCGGCCGCCCGGCTGGCCGCGGCGAGCCAGCTTCTTTGCGGTGCCGGCTCTCTCGCCTTCGTATCTGGAACTGCTCCGCGAGATGGCCCGGGGGATCGAGATACACCTCTTCGCGCTCAATCCGTGCCGGGAGTACTGGGGCGATATCCATTCGCGACGCGAGATCGGCCACCGGGCCGAAGGCAACGATCCCGACGCCCGCTACCTCACCGAGGGCAACGAGCTGCTCGCGGCCTGGGGGCGGGCGGGGCGCGACGGCTTCGACGCCCTCGTCGAGATCCCCGACGCCGAATGGGACGAGCACTTCGTGGAGCCCGCCGGTTTCACCCGACTCGCAGCGGTGCAGCGCGACATCCTCGATCTCCGACTGGCGGACGCGGGGGCACGGGAGGATGCCTCGGCTGCGCACGACTCGGGCCGGGACGTCACGGAATCGGGTATCCCTTGCGGCTCCGTCGTGGAAGCGCCATCGGCGAGCGAATCATCGGGCGCGGCGACCCGACCCCGGGACGACTCCCTCCAGATCCACGTCTGCCACTCTCCGGTGCGCGAGGCGGAGGTCCTGCACGACCGCCTGCTCGCCGTCTTCGACGCCCATCCGGACCTCGAGCCCGCCGACGTCCTGGTGCTGACTCCGGATCTCGAAGTCTACGGGCCCGCCGTCGAGGCGGTCTTCGCGGCGGCGGGGCGCATCGCGTGCAACGTCGCCGGGGCGCGTGCGGCCGAGTCGCGGACCCTGCGAGCGTTCCTGGATCTGCTGGCCCTGCCCGGGTCGCGGTACGGGGCGCAGACGGTGCTGGCGCCGCTGGCGGCACCGGCGGTGCGGACCCGATTCGGGATCGCAGAGGCTGACGTGGCCGCGATCCGCGACTGGGTGCGCAACGCCGGTATCCGCTGGGGCGTGGACGAGTCGCACCGGGGTGAGGAAGACCTGCCGGCGAACGCCGACCACACCTGGCGCCACGGCCTTCGCCGGCTGCTGCTGGGCTACGCGGTCACGGACGTCGACGAGCCGATCGCCGGCCTCGTGCCCTGCGGGGCCGAAACGAGCCGGTTCGACGCCGACGCGGTGGACGGCGCGCTGCTGGGGCGCTTCGTGTCGTACTGCGAACAGGTGTTCGGGCTTCGGGCCCGGCTCGGCGCACGACATCGGCCGGCGCGGTGGGGCGCGGTGCTCCGTGACGTGATCAGGGACTTCTTCGCGGATGGCTCCGAACCGGTGGTCCGACCCGATACCCGAACCGGTGAAGCCGGAGGTCGGGCGCTTGCCCGCGAGCTGGCCGACGAGACCGCCTCGGTCCGCGCCCTCGTGCGCGACTTCGAGATCGAAGCCGCGAACGCCGAAACTCCGGTACCCGTCGAGGTGGTGCGGGGCGTACTGCGCGAGCGAACCGACGCACGCACGCACGAGGCGGTCCGGCTCGCCGACGGAGCGACCGTGGCGGGCCTGGGCCCGGGCAGGGTCTTCCCGGCCGGGGTCGTTTGCGTGGTCGGCATGAACGACGGCGCGTTTCCCCGCTCGCCGTCGGCTCCGTCGTTCGACGTGATCGCGGGGGGGGCCGTCCGGCGCGGCGACCGCGACACCAGGTACGACGACCGATACGCATTCCTGGAGGCGCTGCTCGCGGCCCGGCGCTGCTTCATCGTCACCCATGCCGGGCGAGGGCTCCGCGACGACACGCCGATTCCACCGTCCGTGCTCGTCGACGAGCTGAAGGACTACCTTCACCGCCGGTTCCCGGGTGAGGCAGTCGAGGTTCACCACCCCCTCCAGCCGTTCAGCCCACGCTACTTCAAGCCACGCGTTCCCCGAATGCACGGGGAGACAGGTGTCGACGCAGGGCTGTTCAGCTATTCCCGCGGCATGTGCGAGGCGGCGAAGATCGTGCGGGCGGGGATGACGAGAGACGCGTATCCGCCGCGTCTCGCCGGTGTCGAGCTGCCGGAGCCGGACGCGTCGCGGCGCTGCGTCGACCTTTCGGAGCTGGTCGCCTTCTTCGCCAACCCCACAAGGTTCTTTCTCCGCGACCGGCTCGGCGTGCGGCTGGAACTCGACGATCTCTCGCTGGAGGACGAGGAGCCGTTCGAGCTCGACAATCTCGAACGGCACCGACTGCGCGAGGACCTTTGGGAACAGATGACGGCGGGCATCGAGGCCCACCGGGGGGCGGCGCTCCTGTACGGGAGCGGGCGGCTGCCGCAGGAAGGTCTCGGACGCATCGTCGAGCAGCAGGCGCGCGAGGAGGTCGAGCCGCTCGCGGGCATGCTGGCCCCGTACCGGGGCGCGCTCGATTCGGAACCGCTTGCGGTCGACTTCGAGCTCGACGGGTTCCGCGTGGTCGGAGCCATCGAGCACGTCGACCTGACCGGTGCCGCTGCGAGCGCGGCCGGGGCGAGCGAGGCGGAGCCGGCCAGGATGGTCTGGTGGCGCATCGCAAGCCTGCGGGCCCGGGACCGGATCGCGATCAGGCTGCGGCAGCTCGCGTGGACGGCGGCGGGCCGTGGTGCGATGGAGGCATTCGCGGTGTGGCGGGAGCGGGGAGAGTGGAAGTCCGCCACTTTCCCGCCCCCGGACGATGCGAGCGAGGAACTCGGGCACTGGCTCCGCGCGCGGTGGCGTGGGCTTGCGGCGCCGCTTGCGGTCTTTCCCGAGACTTCGATGAAGTTCGCGCAGGCGATTGCGCGGGCCCCGGACGGTGGTGACGGGGTCCGGGAGGCGGCGCGGGAGAAAGCACGTGCCGCCTGGTTCGGCGACCAGCACACGCGCGGAGAGGTGCTCGACCCCTACCGCGCCCTGGTGTACGACGAGCGCGATCCGCTGACCGACGAATTCGAGGAGCTCGCGGCACTGCTCCTCGGCCGGCTCGTGGAGACCAGACCGTGACCGCCGGGACGGCCGGCACCGCGGCGAACCGCGCGCCGGCCGGAAGGGATGTGGCCGCTTCGGGCTACACGCCGCTCGACCTCCCTCTCGACCGGGGCGGAACGACGTTCATCGAAGCCAGCGCGGGGACCGGCAAGACCCACGCCCTCACCACCCTCGTCGCCCGTCTCGTCCTCGAGCAGGCGCGACCGATCGACCGGATCCTCGTCGTCACGTTCACCCGCGCCGCCACCGCCGAGCTGCGCGACCGGATCCGGCGCGTGCTCCGGGAGCTGCTCGCCGCGGTTCGAAGCCGCCTCGCGGACGTCGACGCCGCCGAGACCGAGACCGACTCCCAGGTCTGGGAGCTGCTCGACGGATGGGAACGCAGCGCCGGGGGGGTGGACTTCGCGCCGGCGGCGAGGCGTCTCGAAGCCGCGATGCACGACATCGACCGCGCGAACGTGTTCACCATCCATGGTTTCTGCCAGCGGGTGCTCGCCGATCTCGCGTTCGAGAGCGGCTTCCCCTTCGGATGCGAGATCACCGGCAACGACGGCGAGATGGCGGCCGGGGCGGTGCGGGACTTCTGGCGCCGCCGCCTGTATCCCGCCTCCATGCTCCTGACGCGCCACGCGGTCGAGAACGGGCTCCTTCCCGACGGCCTCGGAGACTGGGTAACGAGGCGGCGGGCGAAGGTCGGAGCCGAGCTTGTCGGCTGCGATCCCCCGGCGGAACCGGTGGAGGCGTCGGAAGCGCTCTGGCGAGAGGTGTTCGAGGCGGCCCGCGCGGCGTGGGAGTGCCACGGGAGCGCGTTCAGATCGGAAATCGCGCAAGGCGCCTGGCTGAATCGCCAGCGCTACCGCAAGCCCCGCACGACGCGCGAGACGGCCGCGCTCGAGGCGTTGTTCGCGGCATCCGAGCCATGGCTTCCCGGCGCCGACGCATGCGGCCGCTACGGCCGCGAGCAACTTTCCCTGGCCTGCAAGAAGGGGCACGGGTTGCCCGTCACCCCCCTGTTCGACGCGCTCGATCGCCTGGAGCAGGCATCCGGCGAACTGCGGGCGGTGTTCGATCAGTGGCTGCGCTGGGTGCGTCGCGAGGCCCTCGCCGAGGTCCGCGAGTCGGTGCGCAAACGGATTCGCACCGACCGGCGCCTCGCCTACGATGACCTGCTAACCGAGCTGGACGACGCACTCGGGAGGGCCGGCGGGGCACGTCTCGCGCAGCGAATCCGCCACGAATTTCCCTGTGCCCTGATCGACGAGTACCAGGACACCGACCCGGTGCAGGCCCGCATCTTTCACCGGATCTACGGGCTGAACCGGGCCGAGTCCGTGCGCGGCGAATCGGGCGGGGTGGGCGGTCCGGAATCGGACGGATCCGACACCGCGGCCCGAACGTCCGGTACGGCACCGCCCGCGAGGGTCCACTCGGGCCACCTCGGGGCGGTGGAGGCCGGTGCGTTCGATTCGGCGGCACGCACAGCGGGTACCGTACGCTCCGGCCCTGACGAATCGAGTCGAGTGCACGCGCCGAAGCTGGACGAATCCGGTTCGGCGACCCGGGCGCCCGGTTCCGCACCGCTCGAGTCCGGCCTGTCGGGACGCGTGGACGGGTCGGAATCGGGCGGTCCGGTCGCGGGTGACGAGTTCGCCGCATCCGCTCCCGCGGACCGCGTCCCCGCGGGCCCCTTCATCGTGGTCGGCGATCCGAAGCAGTCCATCTACCGCTTCCGCGGCGCCGACGTCTTCGCCTATCTCGCGGCCCGGCGCACCGCCCGCGAGCGACTTCATCTCGACCGGAACTGGCGCTCCGTTCCCGCCCTGGTGGAGGCGGTGAACGCGGTCTTCGCGGGGGCCGCTCCGTTCGTCACCACCGAGGTCGAGTACCGGCCGGTCGTCGCGGCGAAAGGCGGGAACGGTTCGCCGGAACCCGTATCCAGGGCAGGCGGAGGGCCACTGGATCTCTGGTTGCTTCCCCGGCCCGAGGACGGAAAGCCGCTTGCGAAGAAGGACGCCGGTCCCATCGTGGCGGGGGCGACCGCGAACGAAATCGCCCGACTGCTGGAGCTCGGCGCGCGCGGCGAGGCCACGATCGAGGGCCGTCCGCTCACCGGCGCCGACGTCGCGGTCCTGGTCCGCACTCGCGAGCAGGGCCGCCGGATCGCCGGCGAGCTGCACGAGCGCGGGGTACGCAGCATCGAGATCGACGACGGCAGCGTGTTCCACACGCGCGAAGCTGAGCAGCTCGAGCGGCTTCTGTGGTCCGTGGCCGACCAGGGACGTGAAGCCGGAGTTCGAGGAGCCCTTGCCGGCGACCTGTTCGGGCTCGACGCGGGCGCACTGCTGGCGCTCGGGGAGGACGAGAGTGCGTGGGGCGCCTGGGTCGGGCGCATCGCCGACTGGCGCACGCACTGGGAGTCGAGAGGGATCGGCTCGCTCGTGCTTCGCCTGCTCGAAGGGGAGGGCGCGGCGCGGCATCTCCTGCGTCAACCCGACGGAGCCCGCCGGCTGACCAACTACCGGCACCTCGCCGAGGTCCTGCAAGCGTGCGAGACGCGCGAACGCCTCGCCCCGGCCGAGCTCGCGGCCTGGCTGAACCGCCGCCGGCTTGAGTCCGGCACCCGCGACGAGGACGAGAAGCTGCGGATCGAGAGCGACGAGAAACTCGTCAAGACCCTGACCGTGCACGGGTCCAAGGGTCTCGAGTTTCCCGTGGTGTTCTGCCCGTTCGCCTGGGATGCGCCCGGCCCGAAGCGGCGCCCGGGCGCGGTGGACACCGTGTATCACCTCGGGGCGCAGGAGCACTACCGCGAGGTCATCGACCTCGATCCGGACGAGGAGGCGAAGTCCATGGAACGGCTGGAGGAGTTCGCCGAGTCCGTGCGGCTCCTCTACGTGGCGCTCACCCGGGCGAAGTACCGATGCGTGGTGGCGTGGGGACAGGTGCGCGGGGCGGAGCATTCGCCGCTCGCGTGGTTGCTGCACCGGGCGGCCGGCGCGGCCGAAGGCGCAGAGGATCGGGACGCCGCCGTCGCCGCGCTTCGGGCCGCAGCGGAGCGGTTCGTCGGCCTCGATGCCCGTGCATGGCGCGCCGAAGTCGAAGCCTTCGCGCGGCGTGTGCCGGAGGCGGTGTCGATATCCGTGCTCGATCCGGTGCCGCCGCCGATTCGCACCGCGGCGCCCTCCGAAGGCGCACCCGCCGCCGTCGCCGCCCGCGAGCCGCGTCGGACGTTGCGACATACCCGGAGCCTGACCAGCTTCTCCGCGCTGTGGGCGCAGGCCTCGTTCTCCGGTGGCGCCGATGACGGACTGCCGGCCGGTCGAGACGAGATGGACATCGATCGGCCGGACCATGACCAGCACGAGGAGCCTCGCGATGCCGCCGTCGAGGAGCCGAGTACGCCCGCCGCCGCGGCGGCCGAGCGGACCGCGTTCACGTTCCCGCGGGGACCGGTGGCGGGAAGCTGCCTGCACCGGATCTTCGAACGCCTGGACGACCCGCCGGCGTTGGCAACGGAGCCGCCGGACCTCGACCGGATCTGCCGCGACGCGCTCGGCGATTTCGGAATCGACCACGCCTGGGATCAGACGGCACGCGCCATGGTGGAGCGCACCCGCTCGGTCCTTCTGCACGAAACCGATTCGATGAGACCGGATGCCGGCGGCGGTGCCGTCGCCGAGGGGGCAGCGATTCCGCACGCCGAGGCGGCAACGGACGGTGGTGACGGTGCGGGTGCATTCCGGCTCGACGAGCCGCGACGACGGCTCGTGGAGCTCGAGTTTCATTTCCCGGTCGACGGGCTCGTCCGCGAGCGTCTCGGCGCCCGGATGGTCGAGCACGGCTACCCGAATCCGTTCGCAGGCGCGTCGCGGTTCGGGGCGAGCGGTCCGATGCCGCCTGTTCACGGATTCCTGCGGGGCTACGTCGATCTGGTGGTGGAGCACGCCGGCCGCTGGTACATCCTCGACTACAAGTCGAACTGGCTTGGCCCGGGGCCGGACGACTATGCGCCGGCGGCGCTCGACGCCGCGATGCGCGCGGGCGGTTACACGCTCCAGTCCCTCGTCTATCTCGTCGCACTGCACCGCTATCTGGCGGTACGGCTTCCGCACTACGAGTACGCGCGCCACGTCGGAGGAGCGTTCTACCTTTTCGTGCGCGGCATCGATCCGGCGGCCGGCATGACTCGCGGCGTCTACTTCGACCGACCGTCGACCGAGTGCCTGCTCGCGATTGACGAGTGCTTCCGGGGAGTTGCGGCGTGACGGATGCGAATTGTCCTGCCGGGAGCGGACGTCGGGCGGAGAACGGTCCCCGAACCGTCCCGTCCGGAACCGTGTCGGGTGCGCGGACATTGGATGATCTCCACGAACAGGGCCACCTTGCCGACATCGACCGACACTTCGCGGCCCTGGTCGAGGAGCTCGACGGGGGCGCCGGGACGGAGGTGGCGCTGGCGGCCGCCCTTGCCAGCGCGTGGACCCGCGACGGGCACGCCTGCATCGCGCTGCCTGAGGTCGCGGGCGGGGATTGGCCGCGGCCGGGCGCGGTACGGCTCCCCGACCTCGAGCCCTGGCTTGAAGCGCTCGGTGCGAGCCCGATGGTCGCGCGGCCCGGAGACGGGGAGCGCCGCCCCCTCGTCCTCGATGGCGCGGGACGGCTCTATCTCGAACGGCTGTGGACGGCGGAGCGTGCGGTGGCGCGGGCTTTGCGCGAGCGTGCGGCTGGTGCGGATTCGGAGCCGGACGGACTCGACACGGCGCTCGACCGGCTCTTTCCCGGCACGACCGCGGACGACCGCCCCCGCGCCGCGGCCCGCACCGCCGTCCGTCGCCGACTTTGCGTCGTCTCGGGAGGCCCGGGCACCGGCAAGACCACCATCGCGGCCGCGATCGTCGCCCTGCTCATCGAGTTTCGTCTGACCGCACCGGCCCGCGTGGCGCTCGTCGCCCCTACCGGCAAGGCCGCGGCCCGGCTGCAGGAGGCGGTACGCGGTCGCCACCGGCTCCTCGTGCCGGCGATGCCGGCCCTGGAAGGATTCGAAGCGCATGCGACGACGGTGCACCGGTGGCTCTTCTCGCGCGCACGGAGTCGGTCCCCGATCGACGCACTCATCCTCGACGAGGGTTCGATGGTGGATCTCACCCTCATGGCGAAGGTCCTTGACGCACTCCCCGCCGGCGCCCGACTCGTGGTGCTCGGAGATGCATCCCAGCTCGCATCGGTCCAGCCGGGCGCGGTGTTCGCGGATGTGTGCCGAGCGGGCACAGGGGGCGAGGACGGCGTCGCCGATGCGTCGCCCGGAGCGGAGACCGGGATTCGGGCCGGTTCGGGCGGAAGTTCGCAGGGCGCGGCGTCGCAAGCCGTTGCCGACGGTGGAATCGGAGTGACGAAGGCAGGGGACGCGCCGGCGACGGTGTCGTCTCCGCTCGCGCCCTGCGTCGTCCAGCTCGTGCGCAACTGGCGTTTCGACGAAGCGGGGGGAATCGGCCGGCTCGCGGTCGCGGTGGTGCGAGGACACGCTTCCGCGGCGGTCGAGGCGCTGCGGGATTCTTCGGACGACGCGACCGAGCTGCGTCCCATGACCGACCCCGTCCGCTTCGAGCGGCTCGCGACGGCGTTCGCGGACGAGCGGTTCGCGCCCGCGCTCGAGGCGGCGCAGGCGGTCGAGGGGCCCGGCGACGGCGTCCCGCCGCTGTCGGCGTTCCGTGTCCTGTGCGCGCACCGGGTCGGCGCGTACGGCGCGGAGCGTTTCAATCGCCTGGTCGAGCGGCGACTCGGAGCCCTCGGTCTGGCGCCGGCGCACGAGCCGTTCTATCCCGGCCGTCCGATCCTCGTCACCCGCAACGACGCGAGGACGGGGCTTTCGAACGGAGATGCGGGGATCGTGCTGCGTGGTCCGGATGGTCGGAGCCGGGTGTGGTTTCCGGAACTCGAGGGCTCCGACGGGCGTCCCCGGCTGGTGGCTCCGGCCCGTCTGCCACCGCACGAGAGCTTCTTTGCCGTGACCGTACACCGCGCTCAGGGTTCGGAGTACGACGAAGTCGCGGTGCTGCTGGGGCCGGCGGAGTCACGCGTCTCGACCCGCGAGCTCCTCTACACCGCGGTCACCCGGGCGAGGCGGCGGGTGGCCGTCCACGGCACGGAGCAGAGCGTCACGGGGGCGGTCATGCGGGCGACGAAGCGGGTCTCGGGGTTGTGGGACGCGCTGGCCGGAGCGAATTGCCGCTCGTCCTCGCCCCGCCGCTCGAATCGCCGATGACGCTCGCGATGAAACGCGGTCATGCAACGACCGGGATGCACCGCACCGGGACCGGAGATGCTCGCTGGTGCCAAGTGACGACTCGGGCCTCGACACATTCGCCATCCACCCCCCGTCGAGCGGCGGGCGCCGTTCGTGCTATTGCGTGTCCGCGGTCTCCCGGGGTTCGGTCTTCACCAGCTCTACCGTGGGTTCGTCCCACGGACCGGTGATCGTGTACTGATAGGCGAATGCCTTGTCGAACACATTGCGGTCGAGGAGTTTCTGCGCGAGCCAAATGGGTACGAGGGGCAGGCTCGAGGAAATCTTGGGAATGACGGTAACGAGCTGGTCGTAGTCCTTGCTCGTCAGTCCGGTTCGGCCGACCACCTCGAGCCGCGCGGTATCGCTCTCCATGTACAGGTCGTCGGTATAGGCGTTGCCGTTCTCGATCGCGAAACGGCCGTCGATTCGGTCGTATCCAAAACCGTCCTTGAAGAGATCGCCGAAATCGAGGATGAGCCGGCGTGGCAGCGAGGTGATGGTGAGCAGTCCGAACACGTGCCCCGTCACGCCGGGATCCAGTTGGCTCAGGCGCCCGTCGGTGGACAGGAAATGCATCACGCCGGTGAGACGTTCGACCGAGAATTCGCCCGGTGTGCCCGGCCACGATCCTCGCACCGAGATGTCCGTCGATCCTTCCGCCACGGAGTTGCCGTCGAACCCCAGTGATTCGAGCGTGCGCCCGAGGTCGATCCGGTACATCCGCAGCACGAAGTCCGTCACGTGCCCCGTACCGACGACCCGCCAGCGGCCCGTTGCCTCGCCTTCGAACGTGTCGGCGTGCACCTCGGCCCGCTCTATCTCCAATCCGTGCTCGGAGGGCGCCGCGGTGAAGCTGACGCGTCCGAGATCGTAGTCGCCCAGCATGAAATGCCGGGCAGAGAACGAAAGTGCCGGCAAGGCACGAGGATCGAGGCGGGTCGCGCCGTCACCGGCATCGGCGCCATCCGCTCTCACCACGAACCGTTCGAAGTCCATGGACACGGGTTCGGCGCGCAGGTCGCGGGGAAGATGTACCACGCCTTCGAGACGACGGCCCGCGAGGTCGAGCCGCCACCCTCCCTCGGTGTCGCGCGTGGCGTGTATGCGGGTGTCGGGATATGCCTCGCCCAGTGCGATCATCGAACCGGCATCGAGCGAGATTTCTCGTACACGACCGAACCGCGTACTGTCCGCGTCCGGCTTCCTGATGGTCCTGATGTCTTCGACGAGGGCACGCCACGGGCCGACATCGAACACGGGCGCCGCGGCATGGACGATGAGTCCGGGGGCGTTCGGAAGTGCCGCGCCGTCATCGCCGATTCGAATCGTGCCTCGCTCGAACCCGAATCGATCGTCGTCGCGCGCGAGCCGCAATACCGCGCTCGCAACCGCGCCGACGCGTACCTCGACAATGTGTTCAACCCCGCGCGTGATGCGACTGTCGACACGCAGGGGGAGCGCAGTCCCGCTCGTCTTGCCCAACGGAGGAGGCAGATCGAGCGCGAGACCCGTCAGGTCGCTGGTGAAGTTCAGCTTCGCCGGAGTACTGCTCCCGGCCTTGGGAACGTCGAAAATCGCGGTCCACGCCGAATCCCCCCGGATCCGGGCGAGGAGTGGCGAGTCGCCGGGGGGCCGCCCTTCGAGAAGGTCCGCATCCTGGAGGTACACCGCGAGCAGACGGCGCGTCAGGCGACCCCTGACGGACAGGCGTGCCGCTTGCGACGCATCGCGAGGAGCACCGATGACGGCGTGAATCGGTTCACCGAGCCAGGTTGCGGCAATGCTGTCCGACGTCACCTCCGAGCCCTGGAATTCGACCTTCCCGTTGACCGCCGCCAGTCCCCGCCGGAGACCGGGAACTTCGATTCGGTTGTCATCGAGCGAAATGCTGCCTGCCGCCGAGATCGACCGATTGCTCCCCTTCAGAGGAATCCCGAGATCGAGGTTGATGGTGCTGTCACCGTGGACCGCCAGGGTATCGACCATCGTCCGGAATCGGGTTCGCAACGGACTCTCGGCGAGAAATCGCATCGCATTTGCGCTGTCGCCCTCGATGCGCCCTTCGATCCGCATCACCGGCACGTCCGCCGTGACGTCCTCGATGGTCACCGTGGCCTCGCGAATGGTCGAATCCATGATGCGCCCCGAATCCACGCGCGCGTCGAACCGTCGTCCGTCGAATCGAACTTGCGCCGCGAGATGGGTGATTTCCGGCCATTCGGGCGCATAGCTGACCACCGGGACGACGAGAGCCGCGGCCGCTTGAAGCTTTCCGGAACCGTCTTCGGGGGGCGTCTCTGAAATGCGGCCCGAAAATTCCACCCGTACGTCGTGCATGTCGCCGAACGGCATTGCGGATTCGAGCCATCGCGACAGTGGATCCGGCAGCACACCGTCCGCCAGCAGACCGCGGACCGCGGCAATGGGCGATGGGCCGAGGGACAATGCGACCTCCAGCTCGGGGTCGCTCCCGTCGCGCGGTGCGAGCATCGCGCCGTGCGCCGCGATGGTTCCGGTCGAGGTCGCGATGCTTGCGTGTTCGACTCGCAACCGAATGCCCTCCGGCGTGGGAAGTGCGACGAAGGTCCCGGTGAGCTTCTCTCCCTGCAGAGGTCGTGCAAGCCAGTCCGGAACCTCCGCACGAAGACGGCCGGATTCGACGTCCACGACGATTCCCTGCACGGTCGCCTCGAGCCGGCCGCGTGCGGTGTCGACGGAGACCGGCAACGTGTCCGAACCGAATCGCAGATCGGCAAATCGGCCGTTGGCGCGGGTGCGCTCCAGCTCGACACGGTCGGTGATCGGTACGGCGACGTGGAAGTCCTCGATTGCGCCGTGCGGGTCAACCTCCATCAGCGCCTTCAGTACCGGGTTCGCCGACGCTTCGCCGTCCGGCGTCACCAGCGAGACCAGGTCCTCGATGCGCGCGAATTGCGCGTTGACCACCACCGCACCGTCGTTTCCGTCGTGCGGGGGGGTCCACGTCGCATCGGCGGTGGCGGGAGGCCACGACCCGCGCGGTGTGATGACCGCAATGTCGCGAGCGGCAACCGTCCAGCCGTGCGGAGTGCGTTCGACCTTGAACGCCGCACTCACCTCGTCGAATCCCCGCCGACGTTCACGGAGAACGAAGCCCGGCGATCGTGCGTGAATCGTTCCCTCGGCTTCGACGGGACGGCCACCCCGCCAGGTGCTCCAGGCCGTGGCCGACACGACGCCGGAAAATCCGACCGTCTCCGTGTGCCCGGCGTCGAGTCCGAGGCGCGCAATATCCACGTCATGGACGGCGACATACGCCGAGCCCGACCAGGAAGAGGTGAACGAAACGCCCGTCATTTCCATCGCGAAGTCGACTCGCCCGGACGCGGAGGGTTCGAACGAACCGGCAATGCGGTGTCGGTCGCCGGCATGCTCGAGATGCAGCGTCACGCCGTCCAGGGGAACCGGGCGCAGGGCCTGTCGCTCGTCGACCCAGAAGATTCGCGACGAGAACAGCGAGATCTTCGTCTGGCTCAACACCCAACTTGCCAGTCCGTCACTCTCCGCCGGCGCGCCCGACGCCGACTCTCCGGTGTCGCCGACCGCGAACGTTCCATCGGGTCGCCGCACGACGACGAGCGATGCACCGCTGGCGGTGATGTCGCGTGGCTGGAACGTGCCCGATCGGACCAGTTCCAGCGGATCGATCGAGAACGTGAGATCGGCAAGCCGGATCGAAGGATCCGTCGTTGTGCCGGGCTGCGCCCCGCCACCGCCCAGTCGAACGTCCCTGAGTCGAAATACGGGTGTCCAGCCGCGCCAGCGGGCGTCGATTTCACCGATCTCGACCTGTCGCTCGGTGACCCGGCTCAGCCACGTCTCGACCTGCGCACGATAATGCCCCAGCTCCGGGAGCAGGACTCGCACCCCCGCGAGCGTCGCCGCGCAGAGCAGCACGACGCATGCGAGCGTGTACCAGCCCCAGCGCAACGGCTTGCGGTCGAGAAGCCTGGCGGGGGGGCGCTCGGAACGAGTCGTCTCGTCGTTCATGATCGATCAGGAGGGCGTTCGCGACGATGCACGCCGTCACGACGATTTCCGTCGCGGGCCGGTCCCGCCCGCCATCCGCTTCTCGTCGCTTGCGACGATCGGGGACCGGACCCGCTCATCGGCGTCCCGTCATGGGCAGCGGCGGACCACGGCGACCGGTACGGGCGTCGAGGAGGGGGAGAGCGCGTCACATCAGCACGACGTCGTATTGCTCGCGCGAGTACAGGCTCTCGACCTGCAGCGTGATGGGCTTGCCTATGAATGCCTCCAGCTCCGCGAATGCCGCCGATTCCTCGTCGACAAGCTGGTCGGTGACTTCGGGCGACGCGATGACCAGCAGGCGCTCGGTATCGAACTGGCGCGCTTCGCGCAGGATTTCGCGGAATATTTCGTAGCACACGGTGTCGGCGGACTTGATCGAGCCCCGCGCGCTGCAGGTCGGGCACGGATCGCACAGCACGTGTTCCAGGCTTTCGCGCGTGCGCTTGCGCGTCATCTCCACCAGTCCGAGGGGCGACACGTTGCTGATGTGGGTCCTGGTGTGGTCGCGGGCGAGTGCCTTCTCGAGTGCGCGATGCACCTGGCGCTTGTGCGTCTCGTTGCTCATGTCGATGAAGTCGATGATGATGATTCCGCCCAGATTGCGAAGGCGCAGTTGCCGAGCGATGGTCTGGGCCGCTTCGAGGTTCGTCTTGAAGATGGTTTCCTCGAAGTTGCGATGTCCGACGAATCTGCCCGTATTGACGTCGACGGTGGTCATCGCCTCGGTCTGATCGATCACGATGTGCCCGCCGGACTTGAGCTGGACCTTGCGGTGCAGGGCCTTGTGTATTTCGTCCTCCACCGCATACAGCTCGAAGATTGGTCCTTCGCCGGTGTAGAGCTCGATGCGGGGGCTCATGTCGGGGAGGAACCGACCGGCAAAGTCGAGCACGCGCGCGAGCGTTTCGTGCGAGTCGATGCGCACCCGCTCGATGGTCGTCGCCGACAGCTCGCGCAGCGTGCGGATCACCAGCGTCAGGTCCTCGTGCACGATGCCGGGTCCGTTGACGGCGGCGGCGTGCGCATTCACCGATTCCCACAATTTCCGCAAGAACGCCATGTCCGCATCGAGAATCGCGTCCGAGCACCCTTCCGCCGCGGTTCGAACGATGTACCCGTCTTCCGGAATCCAGTCTTCGGCGAGGCCGTCGTCGGGCGCGGCGCCGTCTGCCGCCGCACGCCGGGCGCACATTCGTACGCACTCGCGCAGTCGCTTGCGCTCGTCCTCGTCCTCGATTCGCTGCGACACTCCGATGGTCCCCGCGCCGGGCATGTAGACTGCGTAGCACGACGGAATCGACAGGTGGGTGGTAAGGCGCGCCCCCTTGGTACCGAGCGGATCCTTGATGACCTGCACGAGCACTTCCTGACCGTCGTGCACGAGATCGGTGATCGGCGATCCGTTGCGCAGCATGGACATCGGCTCCGACCTTGCCGGGGACGAGCCGGTGTCGCGGAACGCGGGTGCGTCGCGGACCTGCTGCGCGTCCGCGTCGGCGATGTCGGATGCGTGAAGGAAGGCGGCGCGGTCAAGCCCGATATCCACGAACGCCGCCTGCATGCCGGGCAGGACACGGCACACCCGACCCTTGTAGATGTTGCCCACGAGTCCACGCCGATTCGCGCGCTCGATGAAGATTTCCTGGAGCACGCCACTTTCGATCAGCGCGACCCTGGTCTCGCGTGGAGTGACGTTGACCAGCAATTCGGCGCTCATGGCTCGATTCGTCCGGCCGGATTCGTGGTTCGCCGCTTCACGGTGTCGTCAGCGGTCGAGTGGGAGAGCCCGGTGCGGCTGCACTGTCGACGATGTTGACCGCCGGCAGTGTAGTGAGTTCGTTCGACGGTGCCAAATTCCGCCCGCCCGATGCGGCGGAATCTTCGATCGGCGAAGATCGGGCCGATGAACGGTCGAAGATGTTCATGAAGACGAGCAACGGGACCCGAGGATCGACGGCGCGGGAATCGGCGCGTGCGGCGGCCGGTGAGGCGATCGCGCTGGTGCGCGAAATGGTCGGAGCCCGGTCTCGTGGCGCCGATGACGGGCCTGCGGCAGAGGACTCCACGCAATGGGTCGAGCTGTCGGAGATGCTCGCGGCGCTCAACCTCGACAAGGACTGCATCGCCGCGGCCCTCGCCGGACTTCTTGTCGAGCGCGGGGTCATCGGGCTCGATTCCGCGCGAATGCGTCTCGGCGACAATGCCGCGGTCCTCTTCGAAGGGCTCCTTCGGTTCGACGAGCTGCGGTCGATCCAGGCCGAGGATGCGGCGCCGGTCGGCCGGGACGCGCGAGCCGAGCGGCTGCGCAAACTGTTGCTCGCGGTGGTCGACGACGTGCGGGTCGTCATCATGCAACTCGCCCTGACCCTGCACCGTCTGCGCACCGCCCGCAGCCGTCCCGCGGTGGAACGCGAGCGCCTCGGCCGGGAAGGCCTGGAACTCTACGCCCCTCTCGCGAGCCGTCTCGGCGTCTGGCAGTACAAGTGGGAGATCGAGGATCTCGCGTTCAAGGAGTCGGATCCGGCAACGTACCGGGCCATCGCCGGCCAGCTCAACGAACGTCGCGTCGACCGCGAACGCTACATCGAGAACGTCATGCGCCAGGTCCGGGGCGAGCTCCGGCAAGCGGAGATCGACGCAGAGGTCACCGGCCGTGCAAAGCACATCCACAGCATCTGGCGCAAGATGCAACGCAAGTCGCTCAGTATCGGGCAGGCCGGAATCGAGCAGTTGTTCGATCTGCGGGCGATCCGTGTCCTCGTGAACACCGTGGCCGAGTGCTATGCGGTGCTGGGCACCGTGCACGGGTTGTGGACCCACATCCCCCGCGAGTTCGACGACTACATCGCCAACCCCAAGCCCAACGGCTACCAGTCGCTGCACACCGCGGTCGCGGGGCCCGACGGCAGAACCCTCGAGGTACAGATACGGACCCGGGAGATGCACGATCAGGCCGAGCTCGGAATCGCGGCGCACTGGCGGTACAAGGAAGGCGCCGATCGTTCCGAGCCGGGGCTCGACACTCGCATCTCCTGGTTGCGACAGCTACTCGAAGCGCGCGAAGAGTCCCACGAGTCCGCCTCGCTGCTCAGCTCGCTCGACCGCGAGCTCGACTCGGAACGCGTCTACGCTTTCACGCCGCGTGGGGACATCGTCGATCTGCCGACCGGGTCCACTCCCCTCGACTTCGCCTACCAGATTCACACCCAGGTGGGCCACCGGTGCCGGGGAGCCAAGGTCAACGGGCGAATCGTGCCGCTGACGTACACGGTTCGCTCGGGCGACCGGATCGAGGTGCTGACCGCGCGGCATCCGCGCCCGAGCCGGGACTGGCTCAATCCGAACCTGGGGTATCTCGGCAGCACCCGCTCGCGGGCGAAAGTGCGGCACTGGTTCAAGCATCAGGACCGCGAGCGCAACGTGGCCGACGGTCTGGAAATCTGGGAACGGGAGCTCAAGCGCCTCGGGGTCGACCAGCCGCCGCGAGATGCGATGGCGGAGCGGTTCAACGCACCGAAGTTCGAGGATTTCCTCGCCGCGCTGGGGCGAGGGGACGTGAGCGTGTCCCAGCTCGCGGGTGCGCTCCAGCCCTACCTGCCCGCGCCCTCGCGCCACGTGCCGAAGGTCGCGAAGCGCCGCCGCGAACGCTCGGGAGACATCCGCATCAGCGGCGTCGGCGATTTGCTCACGCAGATGGCGCAATGCTGCAAGCCGCTGCCGCACGATCCCATCGTCGGCTACATCACGCGCGGTCGCGGGGTGAGCATCCACCGGGCGGACTGCCGCAACGTGCTGAACCTCGCGGCCACCGAACGTGCGCGGCTCATCGACGTCGAGTGGAGTGGCGGAGTCGAGGAGAGCTACCCGGTGGAAGTCGCGGTGGAGGCGTACGACCGCAAGGGACTGCTTCGCGACGTGACCGCGATCGTGTCGAACGAAGCGGTCAACATCGTTGCGCTGGACTCGCACTCCGACTCGCGTACCCATGTCGTCGTCATGCGCCTGACCGTCGAAGTGCGCGACATCGAGCAGCTCAGCCGCATGCTCGACCGGGTGCAGCACGTGCCCAACGTGTTCGACTGTCGGCGGCTCGGCTGAGGAAAGTGATCCAAATTCGGTTGCCGACCGAACCTGGGGGGGAGCCTGCTTTCGCGGGATGGCACCCTCGGCACGTGGCAAGGCAATGCTCGTCAGTTGCAGGTTGGGTTATCCTTTCTCTGCGCGTCGGCCGGCCGAGACGGGAGTTCGGACCCGAGGGCATGGGCGAGCCGGCTGCGGCGTTCCGGGAAGGTCGATACGGCGTGAACAGGACGGTGTGAGGTGGCATGAAGCTGGCGTTGGTGCTTGTCGTCGTCTGGGTGCTGCTGTCGGGGATCTTCGAGCCGCTGGTGCTCGGCCTGGGGCTTGCGTCGTGCCTCTTCGTCGCGTGGCTCAAGGCGCGGGCGGACCGCCGCGACGGGGAGCCGGTTGCGTTCGCGGTGCGCATCGGTCGTCTCGTCGGGTACCTCGTCTGGCTCTCCTGGGAAATCGTCAAGTCCAACATCGACGTGTCCCGACGAATTCTCTCCCCGAGCTTACCCGTCGCGCCGTCGGTCAGGTGGCTTCCCGCCAGCCAGCGCAGCGAGCTGACTCGGGTGATGTACGCCGACTCCATCACCCTGACGCCGGGAACCCTGTCGATCGACCTCACCGACGACGCCGTCGAGGTGCATGCCCTGAACGAAGGCTCGCTCGATGAACTGGAGCGTGGCGAGATGGACGCGCGGGTCGCCGCTCTGGACTCGGAGCGGACGGGTTGATGGAGATGGCTCCGCTGGGGATCGCCACCCTCGCGGTGCTCGCCGCGATGGGCATCACGCTGATTCGGGCGCTGCGCGGTCCGACCGTCTACGACCGGGTGCTCGCGGTGAACAGCTTCGGGACACTGACCGTCACCGTTCTCGCGCTGCACGGATTTCTGACCGACCGGCCGGAATTTCTCGATATCGCGATGCTCTACGCGCTGATCAACTTCATCGGCACGGTGGCGGTGCTGAAGTTCTTCGAGTACGGCAACCTCGGGACAGCGGGCGGAACGAGGGAGTGACGATGCTCACTCTCGTTCATTTCGCAGCCGGCGCGTGCCTCCTCGCGGGTGCGGCTTTCCTCGTCATCGGCGCGATCGGCCTCGTTCGTCTTCCGGATTTCTTCACCCGAATCCACGCCACCGGGATCATCGACACGATGGGGATCGCGCTGACCTTCGCCGGTCTCGTCCTGCTCGCGGGCTGGTCCCTGCCGGCGGTGAAGCTCGTGCTCATTCTCTGCTTCATGCTGCTGACCGGCCCCACCGCGACCCACGCGCTCGCAAAGGCGGCCCTGCATGGGCGTCTGAACCCCCTCTCTGGCCGTCCACCGGAGCCGCCGTCATCGAACACCTGATTCTCGTCGCCATGCTCGTGTTCATGGCAGTGACCGCGCTCGCCATCGCGATCACGCGAAATCTGTTTGCCGCGGCGATGCTGTTCGGCATCTTCAGCCTCCTGTCGGCGGCGGTGTTCGTGGTGCTCGACGCCGTCGACGTCGCCTTCACCGAAGCGGCGGTCGGGGCAGGGATATCGACCATTCTCATGCTCGCGACGCTCGCGAGGACGAGTGCCCGCCAGCGTTCCGGCCCGCGGCTGCGCGCCGTTCCGCTCGCGCTGGCGGCGTCTCTCGTGCTGCTGCTCGCCTGGGCGTCGGCGGATCGCCCGCGATTCGCGGCCCCGGACGCGCCCGCCAACATGCACGTCGCTCCCCGGTATCTCGGGCAGGGTCCGGAGGAGACCGGAGTTCCCAACATCGTCACCGCGGTGCTCGCGAGCTACCGGGGCTACGACACGCTCGGGGAGGTCACCGTGATCTTCACCGCAGGGGTCGGCGTCCTCGCGCTCCTCGGAATGCGCCGTACGAGGCGCGACTGAAGGCGTACGCCCCATGCAGCATCACATCGTCCTCAAGGTCGCCGCGAAGCTGCTCCTGCCGTTCATCCTGCTGTTTGCGCTCTACGTGCAGTTCCACGGCGACTTCGGACCCGGCGGAGGGTTCCAGGCCGGCGTCATCTTCGGAGCCGGCATCATCCTCTACGCCCTGGTGTTCGGCGTCGATCACGCCCGGGCGGTGGTCGCGCCCGGGGTGGTCCGCGCCGTCGCCGCGCTCGGCGTGCTGCTCTACACCGGAGTCGGGGTGGTGTCGATGCTGCTCGGCGCGAACTTCCTCGACTACGACGTCCTCGCGGGGCATCCGGTGGCCGGCCAGCATCTCGGCATCCTGCTCGTGGAGCTGGGGGTGGGACTCACCGTGACCGCGGTGATGATTCTTCTCTTCTACGCGTTCGCGAGCGAAGGCTGAACCCATGCTGGAGCCGTTTCTCGGTCACTACGCGTACTGGGGCGCCATCGTGCTGCTCGGAGTGGGGCTCTACACCGTCACCGCCGGTGCGAACCTGGTGAAGAAGGTGATGGGACTCTCCATCTTCCAGTCCGCGGTGTTCGTCTTCTACATATCGATTGGAGCGGTGGAGGGCGGAACCGCGCCCATCGTCGGTGCGGACCACGCGGCCTACGCCAACCCGCTGCCCCACGTGTTGATACTTACCGCCATCGTGGTCGGAGTCGCGACCGCGGCGCTCGCCCTGGCGCTGGTGGTGCGGATCCACGCCGCGTGCGGCAGCGTGGAGGAGGATGTCATCGAGCACGTTCTGCGAGCCACCGGCCGGGTCGACGCCTGGATGGGCGGCGCCGGCGACACGGAAGAAGGAGACGGGCGCGGCGATCCCGGCCGGGATCCCGCGTCGAGCCCGGGCCGGGGCGGAGACGGCAGCGTTGCGGCTGACGGCGCGGTTCGCCCCGAGGACCGGAACCGGTGAGCACCCTGCAGGCGCAGCTTCCCGCCCTGCTGGTCGTGGTTCCCCTGCTTGCGGCGCCGGTGTGCGTGCTGGTCCGCAACCCCGCCGTCGCATGGGGCTTCGCGACGGTGGTGAGCGCGGCGAGCTTCGTGGTCGCACTGGCGCTCGCCGCGGCGGTATCGGACGGCTCCGAGATCGCCTATCTGCTGGGAGGCTGGGCGGCGCCCTGGGGGATCGAGTACCGGGTCGACGCGCTGAACGCGCTGGTCGTCGTGGTCGTCGCCGGCGCGAGCACCGTGTCGCTCGTGCATGCGCGGCTAGCGGTGGCTCGCGAGGTCCGCCGTGAGCTCGTCGGGCTCTTCTACACCTCGTGGCTGCTGTGCCTGACCGGCATGCTGGGCATCGCGATCACCGGCGACGTGTTCAACGTCTTCGTGTTCCTCGAGATCGCCTCTCTGTCGACGTACGTTCTGGTTGCGCTCGGTCCCGGCCCCGGCGCGCTGCTGGCCTCGTTCCGGTATCTCGTCCTCGGCTCGATCGGGGCGACCTTCTTCCTCATCGGTGTCGGGCTGCTCTACATGATGACCGGGACCCTCAACATGGCGGATCTCTCGGTCAGGATCGGCGATGTGTCCCACACCCGGACGGTGGCCGCCGGGGTGGTGTTCGTGGTGCTCGGCATGGGGTTGAAGGCTGCGGTGTTCCCCCTGCACGCGTGGCTGCCCGCGGCGTACGCGCAATCGCCGTCGAGCGCGGCGGCGTTCCTCGCCGGCACCTCGACCAAGGTCTCCATCTACGTGCTCGCGCGGTTCCTGTTCGACCTCTTCGGTGTCGACCTCGCGTTCGAGCGACTCGGCTTCGGGATATTCCTGATTGCGCTGGCGATCGCCGGAGTGCTGGCGGGCTCCGCGGTCGCGGTGTTCCAGGATTCGGTGAAGCGGTTGCTCGCGTGGTCGAGCATCGCTCAGCTCGGCTACATGATGCTCGGGCTCGGACTCGCCACCGCCGGCGGCATCGCCGCCTCGGTCCTCCATCTGTTCAACCACGCGGTGATGAAGGTCGCGCTCTTCCTCGCCGTCGGGAACCTGGTCTACCGCGTCGGGTCGGACGCGCTCGAGAACCTCGCAGGGCTGGGACGGCGCATGCCCTGGACCATGGGCGCGTTCCTGGTGGCGGCGATGAGCCTGGTCGGCGTCCCCCTCACGGCAGGATTCGTATCGAAGTGGTATCTGCTCCGCGCCGCGCTGGCCGACGGCATGTGGCCGATTGCGATCGTCATTCTCGTGTCGTCGCTGCTCGCCGCGATCTACATGTGGCGGGTGGTGAGCACCGCGTTCTTCACCGAGGCCCGTCCCGATACGGTGCAGGCACACGCCCACGAGGCGCACTGGACGATGGTCGCTCCGGTGGTGGCGCTCGCGCTGGCCAACGTCTGGTTCGGTGTCGAGACCTCGTTCAGCGCCGGGTTCGCGGAGCTGGCGGGCGCGGCGCTGCTCGGAGGTTCTCCGTGACGGCATTGGCTCCGCATTGCGGGCGTCGTTCCGTGCGAGGCGGCATCGTCGTCGGTCTGACCCGTCACGCTTCGCCAAACCGATCCGTGGTGGCCCCGGACGCCGCCACGCTCGTGCCGGGAACCGGCCGGTGACGCCGCCGGTCCTGGTGCTCGCATGCCTCGTCCTGCCGCTGCTGGCGAGCGGTCTCATCGTGCTTGCACGGCGCCACCCCAATCTCAGAGAGACGGTGACCCTGGTCACCGCGACGCTCGTCCTCGCGTGCGTGCTCGCGATTTACTCCGAGGTTGCCCAGGGTGGCCGGCCAGGTCTGGTCCTGGCGCCGCTGGTGCCCGGAATCGCCCTGAAGCTCGTGGTCGAGCCGCTCGGCATGCTGTTCGCGATGGTGGCCGGCTTCCTCTGGCTCGTCACCTCCATCTACGCCATCGGCTACATGCGGGCGCATCACGAGAAGAACCAGACCCGGTTCTACGCCTGCTTCGCGGTCGCCATCGGGTCCACCATGGGGGTCGCGTTCGCCGACAACCTCGTCACCCTGTTCGTGTTCTACGAGGCGCTGACGCTGTCCACGTATCCGCTCGTAACCCACGCCGGCACGCCCGAGGCGAGACGCGCGGGGCGCGTCTATCTGGCCACCCTGCTCGGGACCTCCATCGGATTCCAGCTTCTCGCCATCGCCTGGACGTACGCGTACGCGGGCACCGTCGACTTCCGAGTCGGCGGAATTCTGTCCGGGATGCCGGCCGGCGTGGCGGCGGTGGTGTTCTGCCTGTTCGCGTTCGGTGTCGGCAAGGCCGCGCTCATGCCGGTCCACCGCTGGCTGCCGGCCGCCATGGTGGCCCCGACCCCGGTCAGCGCCCTGCTGCATGCGGTTGCGGTGGTGAAGGCGGGGGTGTTCACCATCCTGAAGGTGGCGGTCTACGTGTTCGGCCCGGAGCTGCTCGCCGCGAGCGGGGGAGGGACCATCATCGCCTGGGTCGCCGGTGCCACGATCCTGATCGGCTCCCTGGTGGCGATGAACAAGGACAATCTGAAGGCCCGCCTCGCCTACTCCACCATCAGCCAGCTCGCGTACGTGGTGCTGGGGGCGGTGCTGGCGAGCGCATGGGGAACAGTCGGAGCCGCGCTGCACATCGTCATGCACGCGTTCGGCAAGATCACGCTGTTCTTCTGTGCCGGTGCGGTGCTGGTGGCCGCGCACAAGACTGAAATCAGCGAGTTCGGCGGGCTCGGGCGGCGGATGCCGGTGACGATGGGCGCGTTCGTGGTCGCGAGCCTGTGCATCATCGGCCTGCCCCCGCTCGGGGGCATGTGGAGCAAGTGGTATCTCGCGAGCGCGGCGGTGGATTCGGAACAGTGGGTGTTGCTCGGGGTGCTGCTCGCGAGCTCGCTGCTCAGCATCGCCTATCTGCTCACGGTTCCGCTACGCGCGTTCTCGTCCGGCACTGGGGAGGGAACCGGAGAGGCGGCGACGCCGGAGGTTCACGAGGCGCCGGCCGCGTGCCTCGTCGCCATCGTCATCACCTCGGCCGGCTGCCTGGCGCTGTTCGTGTACCCGGACCCGTTCTTCGATCTGGTGAATCAGGTCGCGGGGGTGCGTTGAGGCGCCTTCAAAATTGGGGAGCGGTCCCGTCGGGCACAGACACCCGGCACCCGGATTGCGGGCGGGCTCAGAACGCCCGAATCGGCCCCGGATAACGCGCGACGTTCTCGTCCGTGGTCAACAGCGTGATCCCTTCGATTTGCGCCTGGGCGACCAGGAGCCGATCGAAGGGATCCCTGTGAATCGGCGGGAGCAGATCGACGGCCGTCGCATGGGCGCCCGTCACGTCCAGTTCGGCGTATCCGTGCTCCAGCAGACCCCGGCGCAGCAAACGCGGGTCGACGCTGAAATCGGCGCGACCGAGCCCGCTCTTGATCGCGACCTCCCACAACGAGGCGACGCTCACCACGGGCTCGGTATCCGTGCGCTCGAGCAGCACGCGCACCGGCGCCGGCAGCCGTTGTGGCATGCCCGCGGCCCAGAGCAGCAGGTGAGTGTCGAGGAGAGCCTTCACTCGCCGCTCTCGAACAGGGACCGGATCGCCACGGTGCCCATGCGGTCGAAATCGTCCGGCACCCGGACCCGACCGGCCAGAAATCCGAGCCGGCGGCCGGAACCGGCGGCCGGGGCGTTCACGGCGGTGACCTTGACCACCGGCTTGCCCGCGCGTGCGATGACGAACGGCTCGCCCTCGGCGGCGGCCTTGACGAGCCGCGAAAGGTGGGTCTTGGCTTCGTGCATGTTGACGGTGCGCATGACGAAATCTCTTGAACTTAGTCCATAAAACTTAGCTAAATCGGCCACTCGACACAAGACCATGCCCGGATCGTCGGTTCGACCTGCACCGTAGTCGACCGGCGGTCACCGGCCATATCGTCTCCAACCCGCTGCACGTGCCTCGGATTCGGTGCAGAACCAGCGTTCGCCACGTGAAGTGCTGATGCGCGTCTTCGCATAGTCGGGGTCTCCCGGAACATGGTAGATGCGCTTCCCGCTGTTGAGGCTGATATTTCCCTTGATGTTGCAGGCGTCACGGTTCCGGTCGGAGGTGCGACGGGCGTCGCGGCTGGCGGTCTGAAGCCGTTCGCCGCGGCGCCAGTCCCAGGGCCGAACGAATTTGCCGCGCCAGAGCCCCCGCCGCGCCGCCTGCGCCGCCGACTCCTCCTCCACGTACGCCCGCGTGTACCGGCGGAATGCCAGTGCCCACCCCTCGCGGACCAGCCAGGCGTTGACGTCCGTCCCGTTGTGCCGGCATACCGCGACGACGCGTCCATCACGATCCCGTTCTTCGCAAACGACCGAGCGGCCGTCGATTCGGCGGGCCAGCGCCCGGGTTGCCGCGCGACCGCAGGGCCAGCGGCGACTCCCCTCGAGGCAGGTCTGCTTGCCCTCCGGCGCATCGACGCCCCAGAGACGTACCCGTACCGAACCTACCTCGATTGTGTCTCCGTCAAGCACCCGCGCGATGCCTGACACGTCTGCGTGAAACGTCTCGGATCTCGTGCTCCCGGCCGAGTGGCGAACCTCGTCGACCACGGTTCCCGCGCGGTCCGCCACCCGGTTCGTCGCTGACCGAACGACCTCTGCGAAGCTGGCAAGGGAATGCTCCACGATGTCGAGTGGACTGGCCCTGAACATCGCGGCGAACAGCACCAGTGCACCAGCAGACACTGCGACAGGAAGTGCAATCCACAGAAGCCACTTCACCTAGTTCGGGCTCCGAATGTTTCGCGCCGGCGGACAATGCGCGCGACTGCCTCCGTGCGTTCGGTCCGGGTGCGGCTGGATCTGACATCCTCCACCGCCTCGCAGACGTCGGCGGGCGTGAGGCCCTCCAGCACCTGCGACGCGGCAAGCAGTTGCGGAGCACCTTCCGGTTGCAGGGCGAGGAAGTCGGCTCGGAGTTCACGCGACCCCTTGCTGCCATGCAGCCGCCAAAGTTCTCTGACCCCCATCTGGCCGTAGCGTTCGACCTTGCCCGCGTCGGCGCTGGTCAGTTCGACCTCGACCACCAGGTCCGGGGCGGTGCGTTCGAGGAACGCGTCCGCCGCTGCCTCCCCCTCCATGAGTGCCGCCTGGTAACCATCGGCCCGCTCCCCGACGTAGAAGGTGCAGTCGGGCTCCATTCCCGTCCCGGGCGGCTCGCCGCGTCCGCGCAGGCGGGTGGAGCGAAGTCGCTTCGAGGCTCGGCCAAGGCGATCGGCGGCCTCGTCCACGATGTCGTCGAATATCCCGCTGAGGTCCTCGTGCAGACGTGAAGGCGACATCAGGGTGATGAGCCCGCGCACCGGGTCGAGGCATACGCGCCGGAAGTGCCGGCTCCAGTCGATGGCGGCCAGTTGCTCGATGGTCTGCGCGTCGGCGCGAAGCACATGGATGGCGGAGCCGAGAGGTCCGACATGCGTGGTGGCCCGGTCGTTCATGGTGCAATTGCCTCCGTTCGGCGTCGGCGCGCTGCAAGTCATGAATCGCCCGGGCGAAGCATACCCCGGCACATGGATCATATGCGCGGCAACGACGGGATCGAGCGTGCCGCTCGACCTCACGAGTGAATGCGGCGGCGTCTTCCGGTGCAGCGCGAGGCGTGCACCGGGGGTGCCTCCGGCGTCAGTAGCTCATGTCCGGCTGCGAGGCCTTGCGTTCGGCGATGAAGGCGCGCAGCGCCTCGTCGAGACCCTCGTCCAGCGGTGGGGCCTCGTAGCCCGCGAGCATCTCCTTCCACAGGCGGTTGGCGCGTGCCGCGCAGTCGAGTCCGCCTTCGGACTCCCACTGCTCGAAGCTGTTGTTGTCCGCGACGGGCGAGCGGTAGAACGCGGCCTCGAAGTTCGCGCGGGTGTGGGCGGAGCCGAGGAAGTGGCTGCCGGGGCCGACCTCGCGGATGGCGTCGAGCCCCTGGCCGTTCTCCGAGAGGTCGATGCCTCCAAGGAACACCTGCATCATCTGCGCCTGGTCGGCGTCCATCACGAACTTCTCGTACCCCATCGCGAGGCCGCCTTCGAGCCAGCCGGCGACGTGCAGCATGAAGTTCACGCCCGCGAGCATGGCGTGCTGGAGGGTGTTGGCCGCCTCGAATGCGGCCTGGGCGTCGGGCAGCTTCGATGCGCACAGCCCGCCGCCGCTTCGGAACGGGACTCCGAGGCGCCGCGCGAGCGAGCCGATGACGTTGAGCACGAGCTGCGGCTCCGGAGTGCCGAACGTCGGAGCGCCGGACTGCATGGACATCGAGCTCGAGAAGGTCCCGAAGATGACCGGCGCGCCGGGGCGCACGAGCTGGGCGAACGCCATTCCCGACAGCGCCTCCGCGAAGAGTTGCGCGCATGTCGCGGCGATGGTCACCGGCGACATTGCTCCGGCGATGCAGAACGGCGAGACCACGGTGGCCTGGTTGTTACGGGCGTAGACCTTCAGCGCCCCGAGCATCGTCGCGTCCCACACCAGGGGCGAGTTCGCGTTGATGAGGCTGGTGACGACCGGGTTTGCGTCCACGAACGCGTCGCCGAAGACGATTCTCGCCATCGAGACGGTGTCCTCGGCACGTTCGGGGGCGGTGACCGATCCCATGAAAGGCTTGTCCGAGTAGCGCAGGTGGCTGTAGACCATGTCGAGGTGGCGCTTGTTCACCGGCAGGTCGACCGGCTCGCAGAGCGTCCCGCCGGCATGGTGCAGGCCGGGCGAGAGGTACGTGAGCTTCACGAAGTTGCGGAAATCCTCGATGGTCGCGTAGCGTCGTCCCTCGTCGAGGCTGCGCACGAACGGGGGGCCGTAGGCCGGCGCGAACACCATGTGCGGCCCGCCGATTCGGGCGCTGCGCTGGGGGTTGCGTGCGTGCTGTACGAACTCGGCCGGTGCGGAGTCGGTCACGAGCTTGCGGGCGAGGCCCCGCGGGATCCTGACCCGTTCGCCGTCGACCTCGGCCCCGGCGTCGCGCCACAGCACCAGCGCTTCCGAGTCGTCCCGGAACTCGACGCCGACCTCCTCGAGGATCGTCTCCGCGTTGTGCTCGATGAGCTCGAGGCCCTCGGCGGACATCACGTCGTAGACCGGCACCCGGCGCGTGACGTAGGGCACGATGTCCGGCCGCGCCCCGGTGCGTGCCGCCCGGCGCGCCTCGCGCCCGCCGCCGCGGGCCCGACCGCGTCCGCGTCGTTCACTTGCCATGGGCAGGCCTCCTGTCATCCGGGCAAATCGGCCCGTTTCGGAAGCGATCAGAGTAACGGAATCGCCCCGCCTCGCGTCTGATGCCTTCGCGACCAGGGAATGCGCGCTCGCGCCATCGCACATGAACGGAGTTCGCCACGTCCAGGGTTCGATTGGCGCGTTTGCGCAACCCGCTGTCGCGTTGGGTGCGGCGTTCGTCGCTTCCGGCTCACTAGACTTCCCGAAGGGCCACGGATCACACAGTGGAGCCGGCATTCCTGCCAGGCCAGGCCGGGAGCGCGGGTGCCCCGCTTGCAACGGGCCGAAGGCCCGCGGCCGTTCGGGCGGGCGCGGTGCCGGGCGTTCCCCGGATTCCGTCCTGCGGCGCCGTTCATGCCTCGTGGGCCGGGGACGAAGCCTTGCCTCGAAACAGACCTCTGCGCGGATTCGCGCAAACGCCGGAGAGATCGAATCATGAAGACCCATGCTCGCGTCGCAGTCATCGGTGGTGGCGTCGTCGGAGTCGGCACCCTCTACCACCTCGCGAAGAAGGGGTGGTCCGACGTGGTGCTCGTGGAACGCCGGGAGCTGACCTCCGGGTCGACTTGGCACGCGGCGGGGCTGCTGCCGCTGTTCAACATGAGCTACTCCGTCGGCCAGATCCACAAGTACTCGGTGGAGCGGTACCGCACGCTCGAGGAGGAGACCGGGCAGAACGTGGGCTTGAGGCTCGTCGGCAACATCCGGCTCGCGATGAACCGCGACCGGATGGACGAGTACCGCCAGTACGCGGGGGTGGCCCGCACCATCGGAGTGGACGTCGACTTCCTGACCCCCGAGGAGGTCAAGGAGATCTGGCCGCTGTGCAACATCGACGGACTGGTGGGAGCGATTCGCCATCCCGGAGACGGCTATGTGCAGCCGGCGGACCTGACGCAGGCGCTGGCGACCGGCGCGCGCACCCGCGGTGCGCAGATTCACCGCAACACCACCGTGACCGGAATTTCGCGCACCGCGAGCGGCGAGTGGTGCGTGCAGACCGACAAGGGCGAGATCGTCTGCGAGCATGTGGTGAGCGCGACGGGAAACTTCGCCCGGCGCACCGGGGCGATGGTGGGCCTCGACGTGCCGGTGATTCCCGTGCAGCACCAGTACATCGTGACCGAGCCGCACCCGGAGATTCAGGCCCGACACGCGGCGGGGTTGCCC
>JAJDUQ010000074.1 GCA_022826505.1 Gammaproteobacteria bacterium | reverse complement strand
CCCGCGCCGAAGCTGCTGTCTTGAAGCCCCGGTGGGGGGTCCTCCCGGTCGCGCCGTGTAGTGCCGACCTTTGGGGGTCCGATCACGGAAAATCAATGAGTTATCATCTCCAAATGGGCCGAGTTGGCGAAGTCGGGCTACTACGCGCGTTGCCCGGCGGCGACGCGGGACCGGGCGCGGGAGAGGTGCCGGAGCCGGGAGCCCGCGCTCGAGACAGGACCCGATGGCAGCGGCGTCCGGTGCTGGGCGGTCGTGCCGGGCGAGGAGTGACCGCGGTGAGCCGCCCGGAACGACAGCCGTCCCCCGACGTCGCCGGGGCTCCGCCGGACTTCGTGGTCGCCGACCGGATCGTGAAGCACTTTCCGGTACGTGTGGGGGCCTGGCGGAGAGGGAGCGTGCGCTCGGTCGACGGAGTGAGCTTCACGATTCGCCGGGGCGAGGTCATGGGCCTGGTCGGGGAGTCCGGCTGCGGCAAGAGCACCCTGGCCAGGGTGCTGCTTCGGCTCCTCGCGCCCGACAGCGGCACCGTCACCATCGCGGGCCGGGACCTGTCGTCGCTGCACGGAGAGGACCTGCGCCGGTTCCGCACCACGATGCAGCTCATCTTCCAGAATCCCTACGCGGCGCTCGACCCCCGCATGAGAATCGGCACAAGTCTGGAGGCGCCGCTCGCCCAGCACGGGATCGGAACCCACCGGGAGCGGTGTCGGAACGCGGCCGACATGCTCGGCGAGGTCGGACTCGACGAATCCTTCGTCGAACGCCTGCCTCGGCAGTGCTCGGGCGGGGAGCTCCAGCGCATCGTCATTGCGCGCGCGTTGCTGCTCAGGCCCCGGTTCCTGGTGTGCGACGAGCCGACCTCGGCCCTCGACGCGTCGCTACGCGCGCAGATCGTCAACCTGCTCGTCGATCTGAAGAACCGATTCGATCTCACACTGCTGCTGATCTCGCACGATCTGCGCGTCGTGCGCTACGCGAGCGATCGGGTCGCGGTGATGTACCTCGGACGGATCGTCGAGGTCGGGGAGCGCGACGCGGTGTTCGACCATCCGCTGCATCCCTACACACGGGCCCTGATCGCGGCATCGCTGCTCGAAGAGAACGGACTCGCCGCCGGCGACGCCATCCGCGGCGAGCCGGCCAGTCCTTTGCATCCGCCCCGCGGATGCCACTTCCATCCGAGGTGCGCGATTGCACGACCCCGATGCGCGAACGGGGAGCCGGAGCTCGCGGGAGGGTCGGGCGACCACCGTGCGGCCTGCTTCTACTCGGGGACGCTTGCGGCGCGCTGAACGCCACGCACCGTCTTTTCGCCATTCGAGACACAGCGAGCATACACAGGCCGAAAGAAGGCCGGACGACGGAGCGGGAGACGCAGAGTCCGAGGCGTTACGCGATATCGGTCAGCCCGCGCAGCGTGTTCGCCAACACCCGGAATTCCTCCGCTCTCAACGAGGTCTGGCGCCAGGCCAATCCAATCTGGCGGGAAGCGGGCACCCTGAACGGCGAGAGCGAGATATCCGTTCCCCGGGTGATATGCGCGCCGACCGCAAGCCGGGGTATGAGCGTGACACCGATACCCGCTGCGACCATGTGCACCAGCGTGTGCAGACTGCTGGCCTGGAACTGCGCCCGCGCCGTCTTGTCGCCCATTCGGCAGACGTCCAGCGCGTGACCGCGCAGACAGTGCCCTTCCTCCAGCAGCAGGAGGCGTTCGCCGGCAAGTGCATCGAGCGACACTTCACCGGCGCCGGCGAGCGCGTGAGTCCGGTTGCAGGCGAACAGGAACTCGTCCTCGAAGATGACGTCGGTGGCGAGATCCCCGGTATCGTGGGGCAGCGCAATCAACGCGGCGTCCAGTTCACCGTCCTCCAGCCGGGCAAGCAGCGGAGCGGTCTGCTCCTCTCTCAGGTAGATCGTCAGCTCCGGGAATCTCTCCCGCAGCGCCGGCAGGACGCGCGGCAGGTAGAACGGGCCGATCGTCGGGATCACTCCGAGGCACATCTCCCCAGTCATCGGGGCGCGGCCGGCCCTGGCCAGTTCCATGACCTCTTCGGCGTCCCGCAACAGCGTCTTCGCTCTCTCGGTAATCTGCTCGCCGATACGCGTGATCAGCACGTGCCGATTCGAACGCTCCGCGACCGCGGTCCCGAGCACCGACTCGAGATCGCGGATGCCCGCGCTGAGCGTCGACTGGGTGATATGGCAACGCTCTGCCGCGCGACCGAAATGTCGCGTGTCGGCCAGCGCCACCAGGTACTGGAGCTGCTTCATCGTGGGCAGGCGCTTCATCGGACGTCTCCGAGAGCGTATATTCGTAAAATACGATTAGATAATTGAATAATAATCGTTATACACGAAGAATCGCGATCCTTACGCTCGCCCCTGCAACCGATGGGCTGTTGCCGGAACGGGGTGCCTTCCGATGATTCAGCGGATCGACAACGGAATGAGCGGCGAGATGTCCAACACTGGTGCCGGACCGCTCCCTCCCTTCTGCCGGCGGGCGACGGGGCGCGGTCCCCGTCAACATTTCAATCCACTGAACATGCGAAGGAGAACATCATGAACGAAGACAGATGCCCGGTCATGCACGGGGTGTGTGCAAGAGATGCGGCTCGCGGCGGCACGTCGAACCGGGACTGGTGGCCGAACCAGTTGAAGCTCGACGTCCTGCACCAGCACTCCGCCCTGTCCAATCCGATGGGCGAGGCGTTCGACTACGCCGAGGCGTTCGAGAGCC
>JAJDUQ010000246.1 GCA_022826505.1 Gammaproteobacteria bacterium | reverse complement strand
CCTCGCGCAGCCAACGACCGGCAAACCCCGTGTCCGCCTGCTCCATGACGCTGTGTCTACCACAACGACCTTTGAATGGCCAGCGCCAAATCGAGTCAGGACCCCGATTACACCATCAGGACGACTTTTGATTAGCCCTGTTCAAAATCGTACGAGCGGAGAGGTAGACACGTGCTGCGAGCCCTGGAATTGACGAGGACGTGCGGGGAGGCGCCGCTGTGCTGTTTGTTGCGTCGCTTCCGAGGCCGGTGTGTTCGTTCACGACGCTAGACTGGGCGCGGACAACATTCCGTCGGTGCGAGGCACGTGACCCAACTGTTCGATTCCGCTCTTCTGGATAGCCATCACCTCTATCACGCTCGATATGGACGAGGTGCCGTGATTGTCGCAGTGCGGAAGGTGTCCGACGACGCTGGTGCTTCCGGACGGATCGGTTCGGACGAGGACGTAGCCCGTCGGTTCAATGCACGAGACCGGAACGACACAAGTACGTGCCCCGCATTCGACCGAATCCTGTCGATACGAGAGGAGGCGGGTCTGGTCCGAATGACGGTTCAGTTCGAATACAGATATCCAAGCAAACCGAGCTACCAGCCTGTATCGGCAACGATTGAACGCGTGATGCCAGTCGACCAGATCACCCTCGAGATTGTGCGGACCAATGAGACGACGCGCTGAACGTCCCCGATGTTCCACAGGCATGCCCAAGCGGCGCCGACGATTTCCCGACCAGGGGTGGCCGCCACCCGTATCGCTTCATTGCAGAACACGCGTCTGTAGTAGCGGCGGGCGTCGGTTATCCAAGACCTTGCCTTGCGGCAGGGATGAAGACGGTCCAGATACTCACCACTGGGGCGTGGGTTGATCCTGACAGGTTGATCCATAACCGGTTGACACTCGGAACGCCCGAACTCTACCGTAGGTTGGCGCTGAATGAGGTGTGTTCAAATGGCGACAGTGGCGAATCTCGGGGAGAATCGATGGGTTGTTCACATGGGCAGTCCCAGCGATTCGTGCGTGACCGTCGAAGTGAACATGAGCCTCGAGACGGCAACGAGGATCGCGGAGAGGGAAACCAAACGAATTGCCGCGCTGAATCCCGGCAGGGATGACATCAATCCGGAAACAGTCGGCTCGGCGGTGCTGTCGGTGCTGGGATTGTTTGCGGCTGGCAGTAAGCCGTAACCCGTCAGTCCTCTTCTTTCCGTATCCCCGCGACACGCTCGGCCGCTTCCTGCGACGGGAAGCCCGCGAGCGGCAATGTCTGACGCCAACCACCAGCCGGGTCCGAAATCTCGACACGAAACGCGCCTTCGGGGGTGACCCTGACGACACGGCAGACGGTGCGCTCGCCCAGATGCGCTTCCAGAAGCGGCGCCAAGTCACGCGGCGTGCAGGCCAGATCGTGCACGCGGAGGAAACCACCGTCGTTGGTCAGGATCGCGTCGATGCCCGCAAGATCGCCCGCGGCCGCGACCTGGGAGTCCTCGAAGGACAGGCGTTCGTAGCCCAGGGCGGCGTCGAGCACCTCCTCCGTCAGCGGCAGAACCCTCAGAAGCCGCATGAGTTCGGCGGCCAGCAGGCGTTCGCGCCGGCCTCTTCCCGTTCCCGGCTCGGCGCCGTGGTGGCAGATCACCCCGAAGGTGGAAGCGCAGACATGGCCCGTGACGGCGCCGGCCTCGGCGAAAGTCAAGGCGCGTGCCGCCGGGACCGCGTTCTCTCTCTGGAGGAAAACATCGAGTAGTACGTTCGCATCGAACAGCACGCCGAGGGCTTCGCCGCGCCGAAGACGAGTTTCGAGGTCAGGCGGCACCGGGCCGCGAGGCGCGCCGAGCTTCGGGTTGCGCGGTGGACTGCGCTGCGGCAGCGGCCTGTTCGTCGATCAGCGCGCCGAACATCTTCTCCACGGCAGGCGATAGACCCACCCCGGTCACTCGCGGCGCCGAAGCTTCGGGGCCGGCATCCGCCACCTCGTCGCGGTTTTCCGGAGCGGTCATGGCTCCCTCCGAACATTGGGTGCACCGTGCCACAGGAGGCCTTGCATGGCAATCCGCTCACGCCGGAACCTTTCATGCACCGCGTTGCGGCTCTCGGGCTCGAACTTCACGAACCGCGCATCGGCGCCCTCGCGGCACTTGAGCGTCACGTCGTCGCCGACGCGCGCCACGTCCATCTCGCGACGTCGAGTTCGACCGGCTTCACGTCGAGTTTGCGCGCCGCGCTAGCGACCAGCGCTTCGGCGAGTTCCGGCCTCACCTTCTCCACGCCGAGGGCTGCGGCGACGAACCCACATATGTGCACGTCCCCCTTCACGTATTCCTCGTTTCCGCAGTACATCAGCAGCATGTGCATGGTCGCCCGTCCGACGCCGGGAATATCGCAAAGCGCCCTCTCGACTTCGCATGGGTCCTTCGCACCTACGTCCCTGATGGTCTCGATTCCGATTGCCCGCAGCGCCCGTGTGCACTCGAGGACGTTGTCGCTCTTGTAGCCGTCCGTTCCCGGCGACGTGGTTCCGATATCGATCGTCCTCGCCTGTCAGCGGTCGGTTACATCGAATGTCTCCATTTCCGGCGGGGCCACGTCAATCCGGGCGAGGTTGATCCCCACTTGCGTACGGCTCCCAGCGTAGAATTGCCCGGTGATCGCGGATCGTTCAGCCGTCCCCGCCGGGAGGAGCGATGGACGATGCCCGGATGTTTCTGTGTGCCCGGTGCCGGCGCCAAGTGCTCATCTGCTCGCGCTGTGATCGGAGCCAGCAGTACTGCGGGGCGCGTTGCAGTGACCTCGCTCGGCGCGAATCGCTGCGCGCGGCGGGACGCCGGTATCAGCACTCTCGACGCGGCCGACACTGTCATGCCGGGCGCCAGCGCCGCCAACCTGACCGGCGGAGCCGACGCCACTCAACGGTTGACCGCCGAAACAATCCGCCGGAGTGGGGACTGTTGCTTCGGACAATCTGGGGAAAATCACTTCGGCATTGACAAATGCCTCACGACGGACGTCACCCGACGAAATGCGGCCCGTTCCCTCCGGCACCACGGTTACCAGGCGCTTCGAGCCGACCGCCCGCGACACCGCCGCGGCGGTGGGCAATGTCGGGGTGGACGTGGTGGCGACCGTCGCCCTCATCCTCCGGATCGAGGCCACATGCGGCGAGCTGATGGCACCTTGGCTCGCAACCGGCGAAGCGAGTGTCGGAATTCGCGTGGTGGTCGACCATACCGGTCCGGCTGTCGCCGGACGGCCGGTCCGGGTGCACGCCTGCGTCACCGGTGTCGACGGCCGCAAGGTGAAATTCGCGGTGCGTCTGGAGCAGGATGGCCGGGAGGTGATGACCGGCGAACATGTCCGCGCCGTCGTCGATCTGGAACGCTTCCTGCGCAGCGACGCAGGCAGCGGCGGCGCGGCGGCGAAACCGTCGGCCGATGCGCGGGTGAATGCGTCGACGGTGTCTCCGCCAGGGCCGCCGGTGACATTCTTCTTCGACGTTCACAGCCCCTGGTCCTACCTTGCCTCGACGCTGATCGGACCGCTGGCGGGGCGTCACGGCGCGTCGATTGTGTGGAGACCGATTCACCTCGCCAACCTGATGGAGAGAATCGGGGGCATGCGACCGCTCGAGCAGTCACGGGCTCGGGTCGCGTGGTACGAGCAGGACATCGTCGACCGCATGGCACACCACGGACTGCCCTACGAACCCCATCCCGATTACCCGTTGCGGCCCTCGCGTGCGCTCCGAGCCTGCGTCTACGCGGCGGAACGGGGATGTGCGGACGCCTTCGTGCGCGTGGTCATGCGTGGCTACTGGTTCGAGAACAAGGACATCTCGGACGTGGCGGTGCTGCAGGAACTGGCCGACGCCGTGGGCCTCGGCCCGAGGCCGCTCACCGAAATCGTGGTGGATCCCGATTACAAGCTCGCGGTCGCCGCCAACACCGACGACGCCATCGCGTCGGGCGTGTTCGGGGTGCCGAGCTTCCTCTTCGACGGCAAGCTCTACTTCGGCAGCGACCGCATGGACCTCCTCGACGCCGCCCTTCGCGGCTGGACCGGCTGACGGGCTCGCGGCGTGCCAGCCCATTTGTCCGATTGATTCCGGCGAGCGAAATCCTTCGATTGCATCTGGCACTTTCACGGGCACGTGATTAGTATCCGCGCCAAGGGAGAGTGACCGGATCGCCTGGAGCCCGCTCGGCGCTTCCGGCGACGCGAGCGAGATGCTTGTCATTCCCGCCATCGACATCAAGGACCGCAAGTGCGTGCGCCTGCGCGAGGGGCGCATGGACACCGCGACGGTATTCTCCGATGACCCCGTTGCGATGGCGAGCCGCTGGGTCGAGGCCGGCGCGCGCCGCATTCACGTTGTCGATCTGGACGGAGCCTTCGCCGGCGAACCCAGGAACGCCGGCGTGATTCGCGACATCGTCGAGGCGCACCCCGATGTCCCGGTTCAGGTCGGCGGCGGCATCCGGGACGAGGAGACGGCGGAGGCGTACATCCAGGCCGGCGTCCGGTACATCATTCTCGGCACCAGGGCGATTTCGGCGCCCCACTTCGTGGCCGACCTCTGCGTCGAGTTTCCCGCCCACGTCATCGTCGGTCTCGACGCCAGGGACGGACGTCTCGCCGTGGACGGCTGGTCGAAGCTGTCCAACCACGATCTCTTCGATCTCGCCCGGCAGTTCGAGCGCGACGGGGTGGAAGCGTTCGTGTTCACCGACATTGGCCGCGACGGGATGATGAGCGGAGTGAACGTCGAGGCGACCGCCGAACTCGCGAAGGCGCTGTCGGTGCCGGTCATCGCGTCGGGAGGGGTCCGGGATCTGGACGACATTCGTGCGCTTTGCGCGGTCGCAGACGAAGGAGTCCAGGCGGCGATCACCGGCCGGGCGATCTACGAGGGCACCCTCGACTTCGCCGAGGCGCAGAAGCTGGCTGACGAGCTTGCGTCCGCTTGACGGCCTGCATGGTTCGGCAGCGGCGCCGCCGGCGGCCCGCACGTCGCCATCCTCGCCGCTGCCGGTATTCCCACGCGATTCGACGACGCCTGCGAATCGAAACCTTCCACGCACCTTCGCGCAATGCCCGGCGCAATTCATGCGACGGAGTGCGTGACACGCCGTGGCGCTCGCCAAGCGCATCATCCCCTGTCTCGACATCGACGAGGGACGGGTCGTCAAGGGCGTGAAGTTCGTCGACATCCGCGACGCGGGAGACCCCGTGGAGGCCGCGCGGCGCTACGACGAGCAGGGTGCCGACGAGCTCTGCTTCCTGGACATCACGGCTTCGTCGGACGAGCGCGACACCATGATCGCGGTGGTCGAATCAGTCGCGGCGCAGGTGTTCATCCCCCTGACCGTGGGCGGCGGCGTGCGCGGCGTCGACGATATCCGCCGGCTCCTGAACGCGGGCGCCGACAAGGTGTCGATCAATACCGCGGCGGTGTTCGAGCCGGAGTTCGTGGGCCGGGCCGCGGCCCGCTTCGGATCGCAGTGCATCGTGGTCGCAGTGGACGCGAAGCGGGTGGCGGACGCGGAGCAGGGCGCCCCGCGATGGGAGGTGTTCACCCATGGCGGGCGGCGGCCGACGGGCATCGACGCGCTCGCCTGGTGCCGGCGCATGGCCGGGCTCGGGGCTGGCGAGATCCTCCTGACCAGCATGGACCGCGACGGCACGCGCGACGGGTTCGACCTGGCGCTGACCCGTGCGGTGTGCGCGGCGGTCCCTGTCCCGGTCATCGCCTCGGGCGGCGTCGGTACCCTGGGTCACCTTGCCGACGGCATTGTCGAGGGCGACGCGGACGCCGTGCTCGCGGCCAGCATCTTCCACTTCGGGGAGTTCAGCATCGGCGAAGCCAAGCGCCACATGGCGCGGCGGGGCATCGAGGTGCGGATCTGACGCCGGCCGTTGCGGCGCCAGCAACTCCCGCTGGCGCCTCGAGGTGCTGTTCCACGGCGCGATTTCGATCCGATTCCGGCCGTTCGGGTGCCTGATCCGGTCCGTTTTGCGAGCGATTTCGGGCTTGGCGGGAATTGCTGTTGCGGCGCCTCCTTGCGTCCGGTAGTCGGTTCCCGCGCGGGATGGAGGCACGGCGGCGGGCCGAGGTCAGTCGATGTTGCGGGTCGCCAGGATTTCCCGCGCGGGCGTGCGGTCGCCGGTTCGGCTGATCCTGCGGGGCCCGTCGAGCAGCTTCACCTTGAACCCGTGGCTGCGGTACAGGGCCCGAATCCGTTTCGTGGCCTGGTTCGAAGCCACCACCGGGCCGGGGTGACGCGCGAGCCAGGCCGCGAGACGTTCCTGCTCCTCCCATTCGAATCCGCCGCTGGAGTACTGGCGGAACTCGACGTCGTACGGAGGGTCGGCGTAGATGAAATCCTTCGGCGACAGCCTGATCGACTCGAAGTCGCCGGCGGTGAAATCCCAACGCGAGAGCGGTGCGGCGTACGGCGTGAAGTCGCGCGTATAGGCAATCGTTCGATGGCGCCCGAACGGCACGTTGAACTCGCCCCGGCTGTTGAAGCGGCACAGTCCGTTGTACCCGGTGCGATTGAGGTAGTAGAAGATCTGGGCCGCTTTGCCGGTCCTGCCACCGCGACCGGTCACCAGGCGGTTGAAGTCGGCCCGATGCCGGTAGTAGAGCTCGCGCTCGTTGCGCATCGCAATCCTGATGGAGAGCCCGCGCTGGAGGTGGTGATAGAAGTTGACGGGGTGGGGGTTCACGTCGTTGAGCAGCGCCCGGCGAGGATCGAGTCCGAGTGCGACCGCGAGCCCGCCACAGAACGGTTCGACCAGACGCCGGCGCGTGTATCCGCTCCACAGCGTCCTGAGACGCGGCACCAGCCAGCGCTTGCCTCCAGCCCATTTCAGTGGGGGCCTGAGCGTCGGCCAGCGTCGGTCGTCGTTTCCTTCGGGATGGGTCATGATGGTCAGTGCATCATAACCGACTCGCCGGGCCGGGAATGGGTATTCTGCCGCCCGACCCCCTCCGGAACGCCCGACCGCAACGGAGCATGACGCGGCATGGAACGAATCATCTCGCTCGACACCTTGCGCATGACCGACGTGGCCCGCGTGGGCGGCAAGAACGCATCTCTCGGCGAGATGATCGGCGAGCTGTCAGCGACGGGGGTACGCGTGCCGGGAGGATTCGCGACCACCGCGGACGCGTTCCGGGAATTCCTCGCCCGCGACGGACTCGCGGGTCGCATCCGGCGGCGGCTTGCCGACCTCGATGTCTCCGACGTACGGGCGCTCGCGGCCGCCGGCGGCGAGATCCGCGGCTGGATCGGGGCCGCACCAATGCCGCCGGCGCTGGAACGAGAGCTGCACGCACGCTACGCGCAATTGGCGGCCGGCGACCCGGACTGCGCGGTGGCGGTGCGCTCCTCCGCCACCGCGGAGGACCTCCCTGAAGCCTCGTTCGCCGGCCAGCAGGAGACGCTTCTCAACGTGCGCGGCGCGGACGCGGTGGTTGACGCGGTGCGCGAGGTGTTCGTGTCGCTCTACAACGACCGCGCCATCGCCTACCGCGCGCACCGGGGCTTCGGGCACGAGGAGGTGGCGCTCTCGGCCGGCATCCAGCGCATGGTGCGAAGCGATCTGGGCGCGAGTGGCGTGGCCTTCACCATCGACACCGAGTCGGGGTTCGAGGACGTGGTGTTCGTCACCTCGGCCTGGGGACTCGGCGAGATGGTGGTGCAGGGTCAGGTCAACCCCGACGAGTTCTACGTGCACAAGCCGACCCTCGAAGCGGGGCGCCCGCCCATCCTGCGCCGCGAGAGGGGCGGCAAGTCGCGAAAGATGGTCTACGGCGATGATCCGGCCCAGCGCGTCGCCATCGTCGACGTGTCGCTCGAGGATCAGCGCCGTTTCTCCCTCACCGACGACGACGTCGTCGAGCTCGCCCGACACGCGGTCGCCATCGAACGGCACTACGGCCGGGCGATGGACATCGAGTGGGGAAGGGACGGAACGGACGGTCGAATCTACATCCTCCAGGCACGTCCGGAGACGGTGCAGAGCCGCCGCTCGAGCCAGACGGTCGAACGCTTCGAGCTGAAGGCCCGCGGCGAGGTGCTGGCCGAAGGCCGGAGCATCGGCCAGCGCATCGGCGCCGGCACTGCGCGACTCGTGCTGGACGCAACGGAGATGGACAAGGTCCGGGACGGCGACGTTCTCGTCACCGACATGACCGACCCCGACTGGGAGCCGGTGATGAAGCGCACCGCCGCCATCGTGACCAACCGCGGGGGCCGGACCTGCCATGCCGCCATCATCGCCCGCGAGCTCGGCATCCCGGCCGTGGTCGGTACCGGCGACGCGACCCGGGTGGTGGAGGAGGGCGCCGATGTCACCGTCTCCTGCGCCGAGGGCGACACCGGGTACGTCTACACGGGGAGGCTCGACTTCGAGCAGCGAAGGCTCGACGTGGCGACGATGCCGGCTCTTCCGTTCAGGATTGCGATGAACGTCGGCAACCCGGACCGCGCATTTGCGTTCCGGGCGTTGCCCAACGCCGGGGTGGGTCTCGCGCGGCTCGAGTTCATCATCGGCACCTCGATCGGCGTGCACCCGCGGGCGCTGCTCGAGTTCGATCGACTCCCCGAAGGGCTCCGGGAGCGCGTGCGAGAAAGGACCTCCGGCTACGCCGACCCCGAGTCGTTCTTCGTGGAGAAGCTGGTGGAGGGGGTGGGGACCATCGCGGCCGCGTTCCACCCGAAGCCCGTGATCGTGCGGCTGTCCGACTTCAAGTCCGACGAGTACGCCAATCTCGTCGGCGGCGAGCTCTACGAGCCCGGCGAGGCGAACCCGATGCTCGGGTTCCGTGGGGCGTCGCGCTACGTGTCGGACGACTTCCGCCCGAGCTTCGAGCTGGAGTGCCGGGCCATGCGCCGGGTGCGCGACGAGATGGGCTTCACCAACGTCGAGCTCATGGTCCCGTTCGTGCGCACCCTCGACGAAGCCCGCGAGGTGGTGGACCTCCTCGCCCGCAACGGCCTGGAGCGCGGTCGCAACGGCCTGAGGATGGTGATGATGTGCGAGGTGCCCTCCAACGCGATCCTCGCCGAGGAGTTCCTCGAGCACTTCGACGGCTTCTCCATCGGTTCGAACGACCTCACGCAGATGACGCTCGGCATCGACCGCAACTCCGAGCTGGTGGCGTCGCGCTTCGATGAGCGGGACCCCGCCGTGAAGGCGTTGCTGCACCGCGCAATCGCGGCCTGCCGCAAGCACGGCAAGTCCGTCGGAATCTGTGGCCAGGGACCGTCCGATCACCCGGACCTTGCGCGCTGGCTGATGGAGCAGGGCATCGACAGCGTGTCGCTGAACCCGGACACGGTGGTGGAGACGTGGCTGTATCTGGGGGAGAGCATCGACTGAGCCGTCCTGCGTGTTCACGGCCGTCGGTGACGAGTCCTCATGGTTCGCCGGCGGTCCACTCGGAGAGCGGCATCACGAATCCGGCTCGTCCCGCGCGCCCGATGTAGCGTTCGTCCGCGGTGACGAATATCCCCCGCCCGACGATCGCATGTGCGTGATAGGAGGCATCGTAGAACGTCACCGCGTACCGTTGCGTCAAGTCGAGCGCGCATTCGAGCCATCGGGGTGATCGGGGGGCGCTCTCCAGATCGAACCGCGAGAGCACGCCGAGTGAGCGCTCGGCGCGCTCGGGTTGCCGTCGCGCGAGGGTGTTGCCGACTTCGTGGATCCACAGGGACGGCACGACGGCACGGACACGGCCGTCGGCGATCGAGTCCCGCAACTCGAGCGCCTGCGCGAGATCCGGCTCGTCCGCGCAAGCCAGCACCCACTTCAGGATGACGGAAGCGTCGGGCACGACCAGACGCGGCGCCATCAGTGCCCGCGTTCCCGTTCTTCTCGAATCCAGCGGACGATTTCGTCGGACGTGATAGCCGCCGCCTTCGCATCATTCCGAAGCCGGTCCATCTCGGCCGCGGCGTCGATTCGACGCCGTCGGCGAACCCACTCGCGCAGCGCCTGATTGATGGTCCGGCTGCGTTCGCCTTGTGGAATCTTCTTCAGGAATCCCCAGATGTCATCGTTGACGATGATGTTGATTCGGTGGCTCATGGCAGTCGGAGTCTGAGTGTGTAGTAGAATACACACCGTAGGGCATTCCGGACTTGCAAGCAAGCGCCTTGCGAGGATCCTGACCGACGTATCATCGGATTTCGCAGCGTACGCGGTATTTCTGCGCTTCCGGGCGCTACGGTACGCAACGCGGAAACACCTGCCCCTCGAACAGCTTCCGTGCGGTGCGCAATACCGCAGCCCTGGAGACGCGCAGAGCCCCGTCCTCCAGTGACACGTTCATCATCACGCTGGTCTCGCCCGAGGGGTGCTCCACCGACACGAGCTTCTCGTTTCCGTCCGGAACCTGCGCCAGGGCGTGGGCGGTCGAGCCCGGGAGCACGCAGGCGGTGGCGACGCTCACCGCGCCCAGCACACCGATGGAAACGTGGCAGCGGTGAGGAATGAACGTCCGGGTCGCGATGGCGCCGCCGCCGCGGGGCGGCGCGGCCAGAGTCATTTTCGGCACCGATTTCTCCTCGACGTCGCCCAGGTTCATCAGCGGTCCCGTCTGTCGCCGGATCGATTCCAGCCGCTCCTTCAGCGCCCCGTTCGCCTCGAGGTCTGCGCGGTCCTCATAGCCGGTGATGCCCAGGTCCGCGGCTCGCAGCACCACCACCGGCATGCCGTTGTCGATGCAGGTGGCCGCGACTCCGTCGAACACGTCCGTGGCGTTTCCCGTGGGAAGCAGCGCACCGCAGGTCGAGCCGGCGGCCTCGGGGAAATTCTGGAGCACCGGCGCGGCGGTGCCGGGAACGCCGTCGATTCGCGCGTTCCCCTCGTAGGTCACCGCACCGCCCGGCGTCTCGATGGTCACCCCGGCAACCTGGGCGCTGTTGACCATGTGGACCGCGACCTCGGTGCGGCCGTCCGCAGCCCGCACCAGCCCCTTCTCCACCGCAAACTGGGCGACGCCCGAGAGGATGTTTCCGCAGTTCTGCCGATCGGTGACCACGGCCCGGTCGACGAACACCTGCAGGAACAGGTAGTCGACGTCGGCGCCCGGCCGGTCGGATGCGGACACCACCGCCACCTTGCTGGTGAGGGGGTCGGCGCCGCCAATGCCGTCGATCTGCCGCGGATCCGGCGAGCCCATCACCGACAGCAGCAGTGCATCGCGCTCGGCCTCGACTGCGGGCAGGTCACGCGCGAGGAAAAACGCGCCCTTGGAGGTGCCGCCCCGCATCCAGGTGCAGGGAATGCCTTCGCTCATGCCGATCTCCCGGAATCCTGGAGTCGCCGCAATCCTTGCAGACAATCCGCGCAATGCGGAGCCGAAGAATTCACGCGATGTCGCTCAGCTCGCGCAGGGTGTCCCCCAACCGCCTGAACTCCTCCGCTCGCAACGACGTTCGGCGCCAGGCCAATCCAATCCGGCGCGACGCGGGCATGGCCAGGCGGGAGAGCGAGACGCCCGTTCCCCGGGCGATATGGGCGTCGACCGCGAGCCGCGGCACCAGGGTGACGCCGATACCCGCCGCGACCATCTGCACCAGGGTGTGCAGGCTGCTGGCCTCGAACTGCGCCCGTGCGACGGTGTCGCCCATATCGCAGACGTCCAGCGCGTGACCGCGCAGGCAGTGGCCTTCTTCCAGCAGAAGGAGGGGTTCGCCCGCGAGCGCATCGAGCGATACCTCGCCAGCGCCCGCGAGCGCATGCTGCTGGTTGCATGCGAACAGGAACTCGTCCTCGAGGATGACGTGGGTATCAAGGTCCCCCGTCTCGTACGGCAGCGCGATCCGGGCGGCGTCCAGCTCTCCGTCTTCCAGGCGGGAGAGCAGCGGGGCCGTCTGCTCTTCTCTCAGGTAGACCGTCAGTTCCGGGAACCTCTCCCTCAGCCCCGGCAGGACGCGCGGCAGGAGGAAGGGGCCGATCGTGGGGATCACCCCGAGGCGCATCTCGCCCGTCATCGGAGAGCGCCCGGCCCTCGCCACCTCCATGACCTCTTCGGCGTCGCGCAACAACACCTTCGCCCGCTCGGCGATCTCTGTGCCGACCCGCGTGATCAGCACGTGCCGGTTGGAACGCTCCGCGACCGCGGTGCCGAGCACCGCCTCCAGATCGCGAATGCCCGCGCTCAGCGTCGACTGCGTGATATGGCAGCGCTGAGCCGCGCGGCCGAAGTGCCGGGTATCGGCCAGCGCCACCAGGTACTGGAGCTGCTTCATCGTGGGCAGGCGCTTCATCACTCATCACCTGGACAGGAATATTCGTAATATACGATTATTATAGCAAATAATAATCGCTATACACGAAGAACCGCAATGCCTACGCTCGTCCCTGCAGCCGATGGGCTGTTGCCGGAACGGGGTGCATTCCGATGATTCAGCGGATCGATACCGCTAATGAGCGGCGAGAGGACCAACACGGGTACGGAGCCGCTCTCTCCGATCTGCTGCAGGCGGCGGGCTCCTGTTCGGGCGGTTGTACGCGGGACCTGCCGTGGCCGTCGATGACGCGGCAGAGCGTGGTCGTGCCCCGGATTCGGACCGGCGGGTGTTGACGCAATCCCGCGACCTGTTTCACCCCACTGAACATCCATCAGGAGGCAATCATGAACGAAGACAGATGCCCGGTCATGCACGGGGCGCGTGCAAGAGATGCGGCTCGCGGCGGCACGTCGAACCGGGACTGGTGGCCGAACCAGTTGAAGCTCGACGTCCTGCACCAGCACTCCGCCCTGTCCAATCCGATGGGCGAGGCGTTCGACTACGCCGAGGCGTTCGAGAGCC
>JAJDUQ010000252.1 GCA_022826505.1 Gammaproteobacteria bacterium | reverse complement strand
CTCGCAGCCGCCGACCCCCTCGTGGGGGCGCATGCTGAGCGACGTGCAGACCCTCATCTTCCTCCAGCCGATGCTCGCGGTGTACCCGGGAGCGGCCATCGCGCTGTCGGTGCTCGGCCTGAACCTGCTCGGCGACGGGCTTCGGGATCTGGCGGATCCGCGGCTGGTGCGCAAGCGGTGAGCCTGCTCGAAGTCAGCGGACTCGAGGTGGTCCTCGACACCGCCGGCGGTCCCGCGCGTGCGGTGCGCGACGTCGGGTTGACGCTCGAGCGCGGGGAAACCCTCGGTATCGTCGGCGAATCGGGGTGCGGCAAGACGATGACCGCACTCGCGCTGATGGGTCTGCTGCCCGAGGGGGCGCGAGTTGCGGGCGAGATTCGATTCGACGGGATCGACCTTCTGGCCGGATCCGAGAACGACTGGTGCCGAATTCGAGGCAACCGAATCGCGATGGTGTTCCAGGAACCGATGAGTTCGCTCAATCCGCTGCACCCCGTGGGCCGCCAGATCGCGGAGAGCCTGATTCTGCATCGCGGATTCGGCCGCGCCGATGCCGCACGTGAGGTGCGGAGGCTGCTGGAGCTTGTCGGCATCGAGGATGCCGGCCGGAGGCTCGACCAGTATCCGCATCAGCTCTCGGGCGGGCAGCGACAGCGGGTGATGATCGCCATGGCGCTCGCCAACGAACCCGATCTGCTCATCGCCGACGAGCCGACCACCGCGCTCGACGTGACGATCCAGAAGCAAATCCTCGATCTGATCGGCGCACTGGTCCGCGAGCTCGGAATGGGACTGGTTCTCATCAGTCACGATCTCGCCGTGATTGCGAACACCGTGGATCGGATCATGGTGATGTACGGCGGCGCGGTGGTGGAGTCGGGACCCACCCGGGAGCTGTTCGCCCGTCTGTCGCATCCCTACACGCAGGGATTGCTGTCCGGAATTCCGCAGGTCGGGCGAGGCGTCCGCCGATCCGGGCGGCGCCTGCAATCCATTCCCGGCGCGGTACCGGAGCTGGCCGCCCTGCCGTTCGGCTGCACGTTCGCGGACCGCTGCGACCTGGCGGAGCCGGCGTGCCGCGAGACGCCGCCGGCCCCGGTGCCGGTCGGCCGGGGGCATGTCGTCGCCTGCCGGCGCGTGGATGCGGCGCGCGAACGGTGGCGGACGGGGACCGCGTCGTGAGCGCGGGCGAAGGGTGCCGGCCCCACGAGGATGTGGGTGGGGCACCGGCATCGGGAGCGAGGGGGGACGTCGCATGATGTTGTCGTGCGCAGACCGGTCGAGGGGGGTGGTCCGGTGAGCGCGGGCGGGGCGGGACGCCGCATGTTGTCGTCGCGCGGGTTTCCCGGGCGGACGGTCCGATGACCGCGAGCAAGGCGGCACCGCTGGTTGAGGTTCGCAACCTCCACAAGGAATACCTCCTGCCGCGCGACTCGCTGCTCGCGCCGCCGCGGCGCGTGCACGCGGTGCGCGGCGCGAGCTTCGACGTTCGACGCGGCCGCAACCTCGGGGTGGTGGGTGAATCGGGTTGCGGCAAGTCCACCCTGGCCCGCGCGGTGATGGGGCTCGAGGTACCGACGCGCGGCACCGTGCGGGTGCTCGGCACCGACGTCTCCACCGTCGACGATCCTCGGCACCGCCATCTTCGACGCAACTTCCAGATGGTGTTCCAGGATCCGTTCGGCTCGCTCGACCCGCGGCAGAAGGTCGCGCGAATCGTGGCGGAGCCGCTCGCGCTGGAGCGCGTCGGCCGCTCGGAGGGCCGCGAACGGGTGATCGAGGTACTGGAGGCGGTCGGTCTCAAGGCGTCCGACACCGACAAGTATCCGCACGAGTTCTCCGGGGGGCAGCGCCAGCGCATCGCCATCGCTCGCGCGCTCGTGACCCGACCGGCCCTCATCGTCGCGGATGAGCCGGTGTCGGCGCTGGACGTCTCGGTACAGGCGCAGGTGCTGAACCTGCTGGAAGATCTGCGCGAGGAGTTCGGGGTCACCTACATGCTCATCAGCCACGATCTGGCGGTCGTACAGTACGTGTGCGAGGAGGTCATGGTGATGAACGCAGGTCTGGTGGTCGAGCACGGGCGAACGGACGACATCTTCGCCGCGCCGCGGCATGACTACACCCGCATGCTGCTCGACGCGGTGCTGCCGCTGCCGGAGACCGGGTAGCGGTGACGCTCGGCGGGGTCGACCCGATGATCGATCTGGTCGACGACACCCGGCTGAAGGCGGTCGACTACGTGCCGCGGCAGAGCGCGCCGGCCGTCGGCGCGGGCCAGCCGGTCGGCGTGCGGCTGCCGGACGGTCGGACCCTCGAGGGGCAGGTCGGCTTCATCTCGAAAGTGGCGGACGCGAAGACCCGGAGCTTTCGGATCGCGACCCGGCGCTGTCGGGCGAGCCCGGGTAGCGAAGCTCCTGCCGGCCGATCCGAGGATACGTGTTCCTCCTGTCCGTGGCTCGGCTCGAGGAGGAGCTTGTCGGCGAACGAGTCGCCGTCCGGGCGGTGAGGTTCGGGCTTGGCGACGGCGCCAGCCGGGCTGGCCGGAGGCAGCTCCGTCGCACCCCCGGAGACGGTCATCGTCAGCCGTCGATATCCTCGTAGTAGACCAGCGCCGGCATGTTGCGGCGTTGATGAACGATTCGCACGATTACCGGCTCATCGTCGGCGGCAGCGATTCGTGCGAAGAACACGACGTGTCGCCCGTAGTTCACCGAACGCAAGCCCGCTGCGAACAGACTTCGATCGCGTCCGCCGCCGGGGTCGGCTACGGTTCCTTCGAAAGTCCGTACGAGACCCCGGTAGTACGTCAACCACTGTGCACGTCCCCAGGTCTCGACCGTGTAGCGCCGGATATCGTCGAGGTCCCGTCGCGCCAACCGGGACAAACGAATCGTCATGTTGCCGTGGCTATCGTGGGCTCGAGTCCGGCTCGTAGGCCACGGGGTCGAATTGCTCGAATCCGCCGGCCTCGGCCTCGCGCACCGCTTCTTCCAGGTCCGCTTTCAGCGCATAGAACTGCCGCGCGCCATCCCGTTCCATCAGCAGCCGGACCCCGGCGCGCACCACTTCGCTCAAGTTGGCGTAGGCGCCCGATTCGATCTGACCTTGGACGTAGGCCTGCATCTGGTGGGTGAGGTGTACGTTCGGCATTCGGGCACTCCAATATGTCGGATAGTGTCAGATACTGACCTTCAGTGTCGCTCCCGTCAACTCGCGCGAGTATCGACGATTATCGTCACCGTTCCCGATTCTCCCGCAGCAATTCGGCGCTGTCGGGGCTTTCGACGGCTGCGACAGCCGTGGCGCAAGAGCTTCAAATCGTGTATTCAAACGCAGCTCAATCGGCGCAGCGGCTACCGCTGCCGGAGATCGGATAGCGATGGCGCTCGGTGTCGAAGGCGTGCGGGTCGGGGTTTGGACCGATCCGGAGCACCACACCGGATGCACCGTGGTTCTGCCCCCGGCCGGAGCCGTCGGCGGCATCGCGGTGCGCGGTGGCGCCCCCGGCACGCGCGAGGCGGCGATTCTCGGGCCCGCGACCCCGAACGAGGCTTGTCATGCCGTGGTGCTGTGCGGATCGAGCCTGTTCGGCCTGCGCGCGGCCGACGGGGTGGTGGACTGGTGCGAGGCGCATGGCATCGGGCTTGAGCTCGCGGTGGGCCGGTTTCCCATCGTGGGCGCGGCGGTGGTGCTCGATATCCGCGGCCCGGACATGCGCCGCATCGATCGCGACGCGGGCCGGGCGGCCTGCGAGGCGGCGACCGCGGACGAGCCCGCCAGCGGCTCGGTGGGCGTCGGCACCGGCTGCACCGTCGGCAAGGAGGCGGGGCTCCAATGGGCGAGCAAGGGCGGGCAGGGCACCGCGGTGCGCCGGTCGGGCGACGTGACGGTGGGTGCCCTGGTGGCGGTCAATGCGCTGGGCAGTGTCCTCGGCGAGGACGGGCGGATCATCGCGGGTTGCCGGGCGCCGGATGAACGCCCCCGTTATCCGCATGTCCCGCTGGCGACTCTTCGCGCGGGTGGCGAGGGCGTTTCACCGGACGATGCGGGGAGCGTGTCGAACACCGTCATCGGCTGTGTGGTGACCAACGCCCGGCTGCGCAAGCCCGGCGTGTGCCGGGTCGCCGATCTCGCCCACACCGGCATCGCACGAGCGGTGTCGCCGGCGCATACGAGCCTCGACGGTGACGCGCTCTTCGCGCTCGCGACCGGAGAGGTCGATGCGAGCGTCGACCTGGTCGCGGAACTCGCTGCCCAGGCCGTGGCCGAAGCAGTCCGTGAAGGAGTCCGTCATGCCGATGGCATGCCCGGATTTCCGGCCGATCCGAGGACGCGCCGTCTGTTTCGAGTGGCGGCCGATTGATGCGATTCGGGCGGGATGACGAGACGGTGATCGCGCTGATGGGGCAGCACGCCTTGCTGCCGGTCAGGGTGGAGGATCAGCTTCGAGACCGACTCCGAATGCAGGAGAGCACCCTGCCGGAACGGTGCTTCGACGGACGCTTGCAATCGGCGGCACCGACGAGCTTTCCTGCCTCGGGTTTCGGGGGTCGCCTGACCCCAGGTATCCTGAATCCCGAGACCTGAGTTCCTGCTACGCCGTCTTCGAGGCGTCGTCTCTGACAATCACCTCTAGCCGTCGCCCGATCGCCCCCAAGGCGGCATCCATCCGGTCAAGTCGAGAGCGGTGTTGCACATCCAGCACGCGATCGACCTGCGGCAGGTGCCAGCCGAGACGCCGGGCCAGCTCCGCCTTGCCGATGCCTTGTTCTCTCATGCCCCGGTAGAGGGCCACTTTCACGGCGGTGAGGGTCGGCAGCGGGGCACATGGGGTGCCCCTAGACGGTGACGGGATATCCCGGCCATCGTGGATACGGGCCGCGATTGCTTCCTCCAGTGCTCCGACCGCGCGAGCGATCGCCTCGTCCCGATCGTCGCCGAAGGTGGTGAGCTCCGGGAAGTCGGGTGACGTGGCCAACAGGGTCCCGTCATCCTCTTCCAGCCTGATCGGATAGGACAGCACTATTTCAATTCCAGATCTTTCTTGATCTTCGCGATGAGCCCGGTGCCCAACTGCCTGCGCGAACCGTGCATCGGTAGCTGCGGCGTACGGCCACCACGCCGGATGGTCTGGTGGCCACTACCACCCTTGTGATTGTGAAAGGTGCAGCCATGCCGCCTCAGCCATCGTTTGAACTCGCTGGAGGTCATCAATGGTTCTCCGTGCGTCAAGTGGTCGATTAAAAGTACCGTCCATGAAGAATCACCTTTGAAATCAATATATTAAAAAATGTAAAGTTGTGGAGCAGTGGCTGGAGTTCTTACATGGTCCGTTCCTGGTGCAGTAGTGCCGCAAGAGTAAGACGAATCGGGTATTCAGTCAACACATGTGTTGAGTGCTCCATGGCGAGGCCGGCGGTTCAAGAGCACCCTCGCAGCTCGGCGGCAAGCTCTCGCACGCTGATCGCCTCCAGGGTCTCCGACATCGGGTAACGGTCGCCTCCGGCGTGCACGACGAAGGCGCGCGCCGGCTTCAGATCCGCGCAGGCGAGGTAGAAGCCACGACTGACCTTGGCGGATAGCGAACGCTTGATTTCGATTGCCCAGCGCGTGCCGTCGTCGTGCTCGATCACGAGGTCGATCTCGGCGCCGGCGCTTGTCCGGTAGAAATACGGCGTCGCTCGTGGCGGCAGGACGGAGACCAGCGTCTCGATGACATGGCCCTCCCAGCTCTCCCCGATCACCGGATGCCCGGCGAGCTGCTCCAGCGACGTGATGCCGAGCAGGGCATGCACGAGGCCACTGTCGCGCACGTAGACCTTCGGAGACTTCACCAGGCGTTTGCCGACGTTGGCGCGCAAGGGAGGCAGCCGCCGCAGAAGCAGCAGGTCCGCCAGAAGGTCGATGTAGCGGGTCACCGACTGCGTACTCACCTCCAGCGCTCTCGCAAGCGCCGAGGCATTCAGCATCGTTCCCTGGCGGTGCGCGAGCATCGTCCACAGACGCTCCAGAGTGGTGGCGGGCACGCGCGGACCGAACACTGCGACATCCCGTTCCAGGTAGGTACGAATGAAATCCCGGCGCAACGCCAGACTGTCCCGGTCGCTCTCGGCCAGGTAGCTGTCCGGGAAGCCACCGCGCAGCCACAGCCGCTCGCGCGATGCGCGGGTGTCGTCCACCTCGATCGCCGACAGCGGCGCCATGTCGATGTACGCGATACGTCCGGCCAGCGTTTCGCCGGATTGGCGCAGCAAGTCGATGGACGCCGATCCCAGGATCAGGAATCGGCCCTTGCTCTTGCCGCGGCGCCGGCCCCGGTCGATGATTCCGCGCAGGGTCTGGAACAGCTCCGGCATCCGGTGGATCTCGTCCAGGATGACGAGCCGGTCCTCCAGGTTGTCGAGGAACAGTGCGGGCTCGGCAAGCCGGTTCCGATCGTCGCGATCTTCCAGATCGAGATAGAGTGCTTCGCGCGATCGCGCGATCTCCAGCGCCAGCGTGGTCTTGCCGACCTGTCGCGGTCCGATCAGTGCCACGGCGGCTTGGCGGTTCAGGGCGCGTTCGACGTCGGGGGTGATGATTCTGGGAATCATTCTTGTAAACTATCCATGCTATGGATAATTTACAAGGAATATTCCGATTTCGCTTCGCACCGAACCCGGAGTGGCCGAACACGCAACAGTCCAGAGCTACATGCCCCGAGGAGACAATGCAGCAGACTCCTCGAGTGGTCGCGGTGGTGGGGATTCCAGAATCGCGCGATCGCCGAGTACCAGACTGCGTCCGACCGCTCGCAAGGCACCTTCCACGGTGCGGATATGGGAGCGGTGGTCCGGATCGCACAGCTTGCGCACTGCGCCTTCGCCAAGGCCCAGGCGTTCGGCCAAGGCCACCTTGGAGATGCCCTGGCGCCGCATGGCGGTGTAGAGAGCCAATTTGGCGGCGACGATGGTCGGGACGGCAACAAGCGCCTGACCCGCAACTGCGATGCTGGGGACCGGGATATCTTCACGCTCCTTGACGTACATGCCCAAGGCCGCGGCGAGGGCATCCTCGGCCATCGCCAACGCTTCGGCACGGTTGTCGCCACCGGTGAGTGCTTCCGGAACATCGGGGAAAGAGACGAAGAACCCGCCTTCATCTTCCGGCGTCAAGACACAGGGATAGACGTACTGCATCTGGGAGGTCATGCGATTCCGGTTGCGGTCATGGGCAGCAGATTGCGAAAGGGCTCGGTGTCCTTCCAGCGATAGGTGTCGAAGTCGCGCTGATCCGTGGAGAGGATGCGGCCTTCGCCAAGCTCGGTCGCCGCCACGACGAGCGAAGCGTCCGCGAGGTCCATCGGCAGATTGGCGTACTTCTCCATGAGCGCATGGACGGCGTCGAGATGTCGTTGTCCGCTCTCGTGAATCTCGACGTTTCTCGACATCTGCTCGATGAAGCGCAGCTCCGCTCGTACCCCCAGCCGCGAAAGCAGGAGATGACAGGTCTCGGTGATCACCGGCCACGTGACGACGAGGGACTCGTCGAGGTGCCGCGTGGCCGCGACCGCAGCCCCGTGCCAGCGGTCCCGGGAGTTCGCGAGCGCGAGCCAGTACCCCGTGTCAGCCAGCACCATGCTTGTGCTCGAGATCCTGGATCAGGTACTGCTTGTATTGGCTCGCCAGGTCAGGCGGGCCTTCGCTGCATCCCACGAAGTCGCTCGACAACAGCGCGTCGAGCTTCTCCCTCGACCGATCCGCATGTTGCCGGTAAAGAAGATCGATCGCCCGCTTCACGATCTCGCTTGCACCGAGCTGCGTCAGCGTCTGGAG
>JAJDUQ010000293.1 GCA_022826505.1 Gammaproteobacteria bacterium | reverse complement strand
AGGGGACAACAACGTAGCCGCCATCGACACCGCGCACCACACCGTGCGACGGCCAGGCTCGCCCTGCGTCGTATCCCGCGAGCACACCGCGGCTCCTCACCGCCTCACGCATCGAACATCCGGCCCAGCGGGAATTGCTGCTGATCCATGGGCAGATCGGTGTCTCGCCCAAGATGGCGCTGGCACTCGAACGCGTCGGAATCAGCAATGCGGAGTTCTGGATGCGGAGGCAAGCAGGATACGAGCTGGCGCAGGAACGACTGCGACAGGAACGCAAGCGCTCAGTCGCTTGATGTGTAAACGGCGGGTCGTATCTGTTTGCGGTGTGAATTCGGACATGTCGTTAGCGCGTTCCAGACTATGGCAAGGAATAGAAGGGCGTAGTGGGAGTCGGAGTCGCGGAAAATGGGTTTGCGCTGCGAGCCATAGTATCGAGCAAGACAAACTGATGGACTACTGGCTCCTAATGAACAGATTCCCGTACCGATCCACCTCCGCGCGGAAGCCCGGGTGGATCACCGTCGTCGAGTCCATCTCCTCGACGATGGCGGGACCATCGATCACCGCGCCGGCCGGGAGTCGATAGCGGTCGTAGCTCGGGCAGTCCACGAATCCGCCGGACTCCGCGAAGTAGACTCGGCGCACGGTGCGCCGTGCCGCGGTCACGTCGCCGCGGTCGGCAGGCAATTCGCGGAGCCTGGGCTTCGCGATGTTGCCGACCGCGGTGAGGCGCAGGGTAACGAACTCCACCGGCTCCTCCGGCGCGGCGAACCCGTAGGCGCGTTCGTGCTCTGAGTGGAAGTCGGCCAGCATCTTGTCCAGCACGTCCTCCACCCTGCCTTGTCCCAGCGCAATGGACAGCTCGTAGCTCTGGCCGACGTATCGCATGTCGACGTGGCGCTCGAATCCGATGCCCGCGTGCGTGGTGCCCTCGCCGAGCAGGGCCTGCCTGCCCCGCGCCTCCATCTCGCGATAGCGTCGGTTCACCAGCTCCGCGTCGAGCCGATCCGCCCGCTGGATCAGCGTGGCGGAGAAGTCGTGCTTGATGTCGGTGACCAGCAGTCCCATGGCCGAGGTCGTGCCCGGGCTCATGGGGACCAGCATGGTGGGGATGTCGAGCTCCGCGGCGAGACGGTTGGCGTGGACGGGACCGGCACCGCCGAACGCGACGAGGACGAAGTCCCGCGGGTCGTGGCCCCGCTGGACCGAAATCCTGCGTAGCGCGCTCACCATGGCGTTGTTGGCGATCTCCACGATGCCGAGCGCCACCTCGACCACGCCCAGGCCGAGCGGATCCGCACACTGCTCCTTGACCGCCCGCCTGGCCGCGGCCTCGTCGAGACGCATCTCGCCGCCGAGAAAGTGGTCCGGATCGAGGCGCTTCAGCACCAGGTTCGCATCCGTGATGGTGGGCTCGGTTCCCCCTTTCCCGTAGCAGGCGGGAGCGGGATCGGCGCCGGCGCTCCGCGGTCCCACCCGGAGCACGCCACCGGAGTCCACCCAGGCGATGGAGCCGCCGCCCGCGCCGATCTCCACCAGATCGATCACCGGAGTGCGGATGGGATAGCCGGCTCCCTTTGCGCCGCGTTCGGCCCGGGCTGCGGTGCCGACCTCGTACTCCTTGGTGATGGTCGGCGTGCCGTGCTCGACGAGTCCCGTCTTGGCGGTGGTTCCGCCCATGTCGAAGGAGAGGATGTTGTCGAATCCGAGGACCTCGCCGAGATAGGCGGAGACGATGACCCCGGCCGCGGGTCCGGATTCGACCATGTACACGGGCTTGGTGCGGGCGGCCTCGAACGTCAGGACGCCTCCGCTCGACTGCATGACCAGAGGCTGCCCCCGCAGCCCCGCGTCCCGCAGGCGGGTCTCGATGTTGGAGAGATAGCTCTCCACGATGGGCCGCACCCCGGCGTTGATGAGCGTGGTGCTGGCCCGGAAGTATTCCCGGAACTCCGGCGCCACTTCCGAGGAGAGCGAGACCACCGCCTCCGGAAAGATCTCGCCGACGATCTCGCGGGTGCGCCGCTCGTGTTCGGGATTGAGATAGGCGTGGAGATAGCACACGGCGAGTGCTTCCACGCCCCCGGCCTTCAGTTGTTCGGCCACGGCGGCCACTGCCTGCTCGTCGAGCGGGGTCACCACCGCTCCGGACGCGTCGAGTCGTTCCGGGATTCCGAAGCACAAATGCCGTGGCGCGAGGGGTCTCGGCTTCTCGAACAGCAGGTCGTAGAGGGAGGGGCGGATCTGGCGCTGGATCTCCAGCATGTCCCGGAACCCTTCGGTGGTGATGAAGCCGGTCGGGGCCAGCTTCCCCTCGATGATGGCGTTGGTCGCGACCGTGGTGCCGTGTACGAGATAGCCGACATCCGCCGCCGCCACGCCCGTCTCGCGCAGGAGACGCTCGACCGCCTCGAGAAAGCCCACCGAAGGGTCGCTCGGAGTGGAGGGCACCTTCGCGATTCGGGTCTCGCCCGTCGTCTCGTCGATCAGGATTCCGTCGGTGAAGGTGCCGCCTACATCCACCCCGATTCGAAATCGAGCCTGACAACTTTCTTGTTTTTTCATATTTTCAACAGGTTATGAGTTTCATCAAGATCGAGATTCCAGCATCCAGTTCCGCTTTCGCAAGGATACCGAAAGCACCAGGATTGCAAATCTTGTCGTCGCGGCCACCCCCTGCCGCTCGCCAGGGCGGTGGAACCGTTGGTGACCGTTCGGTTCCCGGGGGATTGTAGACCTCCACGGATTTCCTGACCGGCAACTCGACCGCGTCGACCGCCCGTTCGTGCAGCACGAGCCACGCTCGGTGCTGTATCGCAAAGACGGACACGGCGGTCAGCGGGTCGCGTTGCCGGCTTTCAGCCTCTGGCCGAAGCTCTCGCCGCCCGCCGCCATGTAGGCCTGTTCCTGCACCGTGCCGTCGCGACCGAGCACCGCGTTTCGATGCGGGAATCGGCCAAATCGAGCGACGATGTCGCGGTGGCGTGTCCAGCCCTTGATGCTTCTCTCCACATAGGCGTGCCAGGCTGGATCGGCGTCGCGCCGCAACGCCCGCAACAGCGCGAGTCCGCGGTCCTGCTCCGCGACCTCTTCGCTGTGATGAAACGGATGAAGGAGCCAGATCCGGGCGACCGGATGCAGCGCCCGGTCGAGTCCCCGGTCGATGGCAAGTTCGACGACCTCGAATGCGAGAGCGTCGCCTGCGTAGGCTTCGACGGTGCCGCGATAGATGTTGCGCGTGAACTGGTCCAGCAGCAGAACCAGGGCGAGTGCGCCGTCCGGAGTTGCCCGCCAGCCCATCAGCTCACCGGCCAGGGCGCTCGGTACCAATTCACCGAAGCGGGCGCGGATCTCTTCGTCGACCTCCGAGCCGCCCCGATACCACCACTCGCGGCGGTGGGAGGCCCGATCCGGGCTGTCGCGGCTGTCGCTCAACCAGAAGGTGACGATGTCGGCGATGATGTCGACGCTCATGTCGGGAGGCTCGACACCGCGACCTCGGGCCGGTTCGGGCCTCGCGATCGCCGACTACGCTCTCGCGTCGCTCTCGTCCGCCACGACCGGGGTCGTGCGGGACCTGTTGATGACCGTTTCGTCGCACCATCCTCCCGTTCCCCTCTCCGTGCCGCGATCGTTCCATGTCTGGATGGCGGTTGCGAGCGACAATCGTCGCAGGCCGACCTGAAGCGGAGCTCATCGTGGCCGACATCGGGACCACCACTTCCCCGCCCACTGAGCGCACCCGCTTCCTCGACGTGGCGCTCGGAGGTTCGCGTCGGGAACCGCGGAACCTCGCATTCAGCCGGCCGACCGCCCCAGTGATCGATGCGCTTCCCAGATCCGGGCCCGGTCGACGTTCGTGACAGTGGTGGCCGGTGTCCGCAATGGCGTTTCGGGACGCGTCGATGGATGGCCGAGACGGTGGATTGCCGTGGCGGCGATCACGTCCACGGGCATTCCATCCTCGCGGCCCTGGAGGTGGTTCGGCACGGCGGCGGTGGGCGAGCGAGTCGAGCCGCGCTTCTCGACGTAACATAGGGCCCCGGACCTGGAGGACTCGACGGCGAAGCTGCCGGCGGTGAGCGTGGGACTTCGTGCTCGCGTCGTCCGCCGGTTTCCGAAACGCCAGCCGATCCGCCGCCGAGGATCCGTCGGCAATCTCACGAGAGGAGGGAGCAATGAGCATCAAGCGCATGGATTCCGGCCCACGCATGAGTCAGGCCGTGGTGCACGCAGGCGTCGTCTATCTGGCCGGGCAGGTCGCGCAGCGCGCGCCAGGTGCCTCCGTCGCCGATCAGACCACCGACATTCTTGCCCGCATCGACGAGTTGCTCGCCGCGGCTGGCAGCGACAAGTCGAAGCTGCTCTCGGCGACCATCTGGCTCGCCGACATGGGTGCGTTCGCGGAGATGAACGCGGTCTGGGACGCGTGGGTCGAGCCCGCGAATGCGCCGGCTCGCGCATGTGTCCAGTCTCCGGCTCTGGCCGCGCCGCAGTTCACGGTCGAGATCATGGTGAACGCCGCGGTGTGAGCGCGGTTCGAGGACTTCGTCGTGAGAGCGCTGGTGCTCGGTGCAGGGGTGGTCGGGGTGACCACCGCCTACTACCTCGCGCGGGACGGCCACGAGGTGACAGTCCTCGAGCGCCATCCAGCCGCGGCCGCGGAGACCTCCTACGCCAACGCGGGGCTCCTGGCGCCGGCCCACGCGTATGCGTGGGCCTCGCCGAAGGCGCCGAAGATTCTCCTCAAGTCGCTCTTCATGAAGGACCAGGCGCTGCGGCTCGTGCTGCGGGTGGATCCGCGCATGTGGCGCTGGGGACTGCGGTTCCTCGCCCAGTGCACCGAGGAGCGGGCGAAGCTCAACACGCTTCGCAAGGTGCGGCTGTGCCTGTACTCCGTCGAACGACTCAACGAGGTGGTGGCCGACACCGGTGTCGAATACGACGGTCTGGAGAAGGGCAACCTCTACCTCTACCGCTCCGAGCAGAGCCTGGAGAAGGGTATCGCGCACACCGCCATCCTGCGCGAGCAGGGAGTGGAGATGCGGGTGCTGGATCGCGACGCGATCGCCGGCATCGAACCGGCCCTGGAGCCGGCGAAGGATCGGTTCGCGGGCGGGCTGCACGCGACGGGCGATCAGAGCGGGGACGCGCGCATGTTCGCCTCCAATCTCGCCGCCTACTGCGGCGAGCATCTGGGCGTTCGATTCGAGTACGGCACGTGCGCCACCGCCATCGTCGCGAGCGGGGATCGAATCGAGCGGGTGACGACCGATCGCGGGGACCGCACCGCGGATGCGTTCGTGCTCGCGGCCGGACACGAGTCGCCATTCCTCGCCGCCCCGCTCGGAGTGAAGCTTCCGATCTATCCCTGCAAGGGCTATTCGGTCACGGTGCCGGTCGGGCAGTCGAACCTGAGCCCGAAGATCGGGATGGTGGACGAGGACCATCTCGTCGCGTTCTGCCCGATGGGGAGCCGGCTCCGCGTCACGTCGACGGCCGAGTTCAGCGGCTACGACAAGGGTCACTCGACGGAGGACTTCCGGGCGATGTTCGATGTGGCAAGGGATCTTTTTCCCGGTGGCGGAGACTATTCCAATCCCGAGTACTGGGCGGGACTGCGGCCGATGACTCCCACCACCGTGCCGATCTTCGGCTTCGCCCGCTACCGCAACCTGATGCTCAACGTCGGGCACGGTCACATCGGCTGGACGATGTCGTGCGGGTCGGCGAAGGTTGTCGCGGACCTGATTGCGGGACGGGAGCCCGAGATCGATCTGGATGGAATGCTCTATCGTTGAATCGCGGTGGCGAACCGAGCGCGCGAGCATGACCGCCTCCCGCGGTCAATCCGTACCGGAGGATCGATCGGTGCGCACGGCAGCCCATTGAGAGCGGGACCATGCCTTGCGGTGCTCGCGGCCCTGGCCCTTGCCGGGTGCGCGACCGTCGAGTACTACGCGCAGTCGGTGACCGGCCATTTCCGGCTGATGGTCGGGGCGAAATCCGTCGAGACCATAGTGGCGGATCCCGAGACTACACCGCTTCTCGCCGCGCGCCTTCGCACCGCACTCCATATCCGGGACTTCGCCTCCACCGCGCTCAGCCTTCCCGCGAACGAGAGCTACCGCCGTTACGTGGATCTGGACCGCCGCAACGTGCTCTGGAACGTGGTGGCGGCCCCGGAGCTTTCGCTCGAGCCTCGGCAATGGTGCTTTCCGGTGGCGGGCTGCGTGAGCTATCGCGGTTACTTCTCCGAATCCGATGCCAGGGAGTACGCCAGGGCGCTGGAGTCCGAAGGCTGGGACGTGACGGTGGCCGGGGTCGGCGCGTACTCCACGCTCGGCTGGTTTGACGATCCCCTGCTGAGCTCCATGGTGGAGCTGCCCGAGTACTCCCTGGCCGGAATCGTCTTCCACGAACTCGCCCACCAGCGGCTCTACGTGCCGGGCGACACCGCATTCAACGAGTCGTTCGCGGTGGTGGTCGAGCGCGCCGGCGTGCGTCGTTGGATCGAGGCCCAGGCGCGAGCCGGTCTGGGCGAGCGCTACCGCGTCGCGGCCGAACGTCGTGCCGCATTCCTCGAACTCGCCCGCGACACGCGGCACGCATTGGCGGACCTGTATGCGTCATCCCGCACGGATGCCGGGAAGCGCGAGGCGAAAGCGGGCCTCATCGGGCGGCTCCGGGCGCGATACGACGCCATGCGTGCCACGTGGACGAGCGGTCCCACCTATGATTTCTGGTTCGAGCGCGGGGTGAACAACGCAGCCATCGCGCTCCTGTCCACCTATGATCGGTGGGTCCCTGCGCTCGAATCGCTGCTTGCACAATCGGGCGACGATCTCGATGCGTTCTATCGTGCGAGCGACTTGCTCGCGGCGTTGTCTGCCGACGAGCGCCGCGCCCGGCTGGAGCATCTGGAGCGCGGCGCCCGCCGGAGTTCATCGGCCACGACCTCTTCGAATCGAATCCTCGACGGGGCTCGAACCCGCGAAGTCTCGTTGGACGAGACCCGGTCTGCCAGCCCCTGACCGACGGCGCTGTAGTACCATCCGCCGCCGCGCGATTCGACCGGCACCCAACTCTCGAATCCATCGTTACTCGCCAAGGGCCTCGCCATGGAAGAAGCCAATGCAATCCATGCTCGCATCAAGGACATGCGGGGGCGTCTCGATGCCCTGAGGGGGTATCTTTGACATTGGGGCGCGCCGCGAGAGACTCGAGGAGGTCGACCGCGAACTGGAGCTGCCCGATGTCTGGAGCGAGCCCGATCGGGCGCAGGCGCTCGGCCGCGAGCGCGCGAGGCTCGCGGAGGTCGTCGAGGGTTTCAACCGGCTCGACGCCGGTCTCGATGACGCGGAGACGCTTCTCTCCATGGCCGAGGAAGAGTCGGACGCGGCTATCGTCTCGGAGGTCGATGGCGACGTGGCAGCGCTCGACGAGCACCTCGGCACCCTGGAGTTCCGCCGGATGTTCTCGGGCGAGATGGACCCCTCCAACGCGTTCCTCGACATCCAGGCCGGCTCGGGCGGCACCGAGGCCCAGGACTGGGCCGAAATGCTGTTCCGGATGTACCTGCGATGGGGGGAGCGGCGCGGGTTCGACACCGAGCTGATCGAGGTTTCGGAGTCCGAGGTGGCCGGCATCAAGAGCGCCACGATCCGATTCACCGGGGAGTACGCCTACGGATGGTTGCGCACCGAGACGGGCGTACACCGCCTGGTGCGGAAGTCGCCGTTCGACGCCGGACATCGGCGCCACACCTCGTTCGCGGCGGTGTACGTGTCGCCGGAGGTCGACGACGACATCGACATCGAGGTCGACCCGGGGGATCTCAGGATCGACGTCTACCGGGCGAGCGGAGCGGGCGGGCAGCACGTCAACCGTACCGAGTCCGCGGTGCGCATTACCCACCTGCCGACGAACATCGTGGTGCAGTGCCAGAACGACCGCTCGCAGCACAAGAACAAGGCCACCGCCATGAAGCAGCTCAAGGCCAGGCTCTACGAGCACGAGATGCAGAAACGGCGCGAGACGCAGCAGGCGTTGGAGGACAACAAGGCGGACATCGGATGGGGGAGCCAGATCCGCTCCTACGTGCTGGATCAGTCGCGCATCAAGGATCTGCGCACGGGGGTGGAGATCGGCAACACCGGGGCGGTGCTCGACGGGGATATCGACCGCTTCATCGAGGCGAGCCTGAAGGCCGGGGTGTGAGGTGAGCGACGACACCACCGAGCAGTCAGCGCAGCGGCGCGCAAAGCTCGCGGAGCTGCGAGCGGGCGGGCAGGCGTATCCCAACGACTTCACGCCCGATGCGCACGCCGGCGGCCTGCACGCGCGTTTCGCCGAAACATCGGCGCAGGATCTGGAGCGAGAACCGGTGACGGTGGCGGTCGCCGGGAGGATGATGACCCGCCGTGTCATGGGCAAGGCGAGCTTCGCGCACCTCCGCGACGGGTCCGGCGACATCCAGGTCTACGTGCGCCGGGACGATCTGCCCGAGGGGCAGTACGCGGCGTTCAAGCGGCTCGACATCGGGGACATCCTGGCGGTCGAGGGCGTGGTGTTCCGCACCCGGACGGACGAGCTCTCGGTGAAGGCGAGCTCGGTCCGCGTGCTGGTGAAGTCGCTGCTGCCGCTGCCCGAGAAGTACCACGGGCTCTCCGACGTCGAGACCCGTTATCGGCGCCGCTACGTCGACCTCATCGTCAGCGAGCGCAGTCGCGAGGTGTTCCGCGCCCGCTCGCGCACCGTCGACTGCATCCGCCGGTTCTTCATCGACCGCGGCTTCCTCGAGGTCGAGACCCCGATGATGCACCCGATTCCGGGCGGGGCCGTGGCCCGGCCGTTCGTCACCCACCACAACGCGCTCGACACCGATCTCTACCTGCGGGTCGCGCCGGAGCTGTACCTGAAGCGGCTCGTGGTGGGCGGGTTCGAGCGCGTGTTCGAGATCAACCGCAACTTCCGCAACGAGGGAGTCTCCACCCAGCACAACCCCGAGTTCACGATGCTGGAGTTCTACCAGGCGTATGCGGACTACGTGGTGATGATGGACCTCACCGAGGACCTGGTACGTGGTGCCGCCGTCGCGGTCTGCGGCTCTGCGCAGATCGAGTACCAGGGAGAGGACATCGACCTCGGCACGCCGTTTCGCCGGCTGTCGATGGCCGATGCGATTATCGAGTGCAATCCTGCCCTCTCCGCCGCCGACCTCGACCGCGACGACCGTGTCCGCGAGTACGCCGAGTCACTGGGCATCACGATCGAGAGCCACTACGGCCGCGGCAAGCTGTGGCAGGAAATCTTCGAGAAGACGGTCGAGGACCGCCTCCGTCAGCCGACGTTCATCACCGCCCACCCGATGGAGGTGTCGCCGCTTTCGCGCGCGAACGACGAGAACCCGTTCCTCACCGACCGCTTCGAGCTGTTCATCGCCGGCAAGGAGATCGCCAACGGCTTCTCCGAGCTCAACGACCCCGAGGACCAGGCGGCCCGCTTCCGTCGCCAGGTCGAGACCCGCGATGCCGGCGACGACGAGGCGATGTGGTTCGACGACGATTACATCCGGGCGCTGGAGTACGGGCTGCCGCCGGCCGGCGGGCAGGGGCTCGGCATCGACCGGCTGGTTATGCTACTGACGGATTCAGCGTCAATCCGCGACGTGCTGCTGTTTCCGTACATGCGCCGCGAGCGGTCGTCCGGCGCCGAGTCGTCGAGCGATTGACGGGTTCTCCGTCCTTTCCGGACCGAGACCGACCGGCCCCGATGGAGCCTCGCGAGGCCCCGCCGCGGTCCGACGAGACATCGGCGCGGCCGCGGGGCCGGGTTCCTGGGTGCGCGGGCATCTTGCCCGCCCTGGCCGAAGGCTGGCGAGAGGACGAGCCGCCAAGGACCCACGTTTGTCCATGTGGACGGGATGCCTGAGTTTCCAAGACCGCCTCGCGCGAAGTCCGGCTCTCCATCGAAGATGACGGCTCCTCGACGAGTCCAGGAGTGTCCGGGGCGAACCGAGCTTTGTCCGAACCACCTCGCACGCAGGAGCGGGCAATGACCGTACTTGAGGATATCGGCCCCGGCGCCACGGTCTGCGGAGTCGTTCCCGGCGAGCCTGTACAAGTCGTGTCCATCGACTGGATCGGCAATCAGGCAGTCAACTTGGTCTATCGCACGGCGAACGGCGAGGTCTCGGAGACCACGCTGTTCCGCGACGACGAGTCGCATCTTCGTATCGAGGAGCGCGGCCGGAGTTGGTCGTTCGACGGCGACGGCGCACTGCTGCGTCTGGTCACCGAAGCGCAGCGCATCGCGCTTGCGCATCACTTCGAT
>JAJDUQ010000161.1 GCA_022826505.1 Gammaproteobacteria bacterium | reverse complement strand
AGTTCGCCGCCATCCAGATGGTGGACATCCATGTGCCGACCGCCGACGGGCGCCACTTGGTGCTGGCGCGCCATACCCAACCGAGCCAGGACCACGAACTGCTACTGCGTCAGCTCGACTTGACATTGCCGAAGCAACCCGAGCCGAAGCTGCTGTCTTGAAGCCCCGGTGGGGGGTCCTCCCGGTCGCGCCGTGTAGTGCCGACCTTTGGGGGTCCGATCACGGAAAATCAATGAGTTATCATCTCCAAATGGGCCGAGTTGGCGAAGTCGGGGTAGTGGTGTGGTCGGGGAAGTCGGCATCGGTGAAATATCAGGACCACGCTGGAAGGATGCAAAGCCCCTCTCCCCCGGGGAGAGGGGAGAGTGTCGCCAAGCCGCTCGCCTCCGGCCAACGTGAATGATCCCGGGCGAAATATCGGACCTACTTGCGCAATGAGCGAATTCCCTGGCTGGTGAGAAATTCCCGATAGCGCGCGAATGCGGCGTTGACCGCGTCCACCGTGAGGCCGTAATCCTCCAGGGAGTAGCGGTGGCGCGTCTCCCGCTGCCGGTGGACGGCCTGACGGAACCGCCAGTCGGTCATGGAGTCGACGGCTGCCTGCTCCAGGGTCCAACCGAAGTGCTCGTGGATTGCGCGAATCACACCCATCGGATCCTCGACCAGATCGTAGTAGTTCACGTCAATCCATCGCTCTTCAAGCTCCGGATGGGCGAGCCGGAAGTCCACGGCCCGGTCGAGCATGCCGCTCATGAAGGCCAACTGCTCCGCGCCGAGATCGTGCGGCGAGCGTGGCTCGCTCGACAGAGCGCGTACCCGTTCCACCAGGCTGTTCCAGGAGCCCATGAACCGGGCGGGCGGCACCGTGCGGACTTCATTCCCGCTCCGCGGCACCGACGCGGTCCAAACCATCAATCGCGGGATCGCAGACATGTCCCGCCTCGCCAGGAACACGAACCCGAACGCCACGCCGACTCCCAGGGATCCGGCACCGCTCACGAACGGAATTCCCGAATGCCCCGGGAGGAGATGAAGTCGCGATACGGTGCAAACGCGTCGTCCACCCTCTGCGGCGTGAGCCCGAAGTCCTCCAGACTGTATCGATGCGATGGCTCGCCGCGACGTTGCTCCGACTGGAGTGAGAGCCAATCCTCCATCTCGTCCCGAGCTTCGGGCTCGAGCCGCCAGCCGAGACGCTCGTAGATGTGGCGCACGACTGCCATCGGATTTTCCACCAGATCGACATAGTTCACGTCGACCCAGCGTTGCTCCAATTCCGGGCGGGACTCCCGGAACCGCATCGCGTTGTTGAGCATTCCGCTCATGATGGACAACTGCTCGGTGCCGGCGTCGGGTCTCGGACGCGGTTCTGTGGTAAAGGAGCGTATCCGTTCAACCAGGCTGTTCCAGGACGCCATGAACTGCGTGGGCTCGCGATGGGTCTGGATGAAGACCGCATCGGGGTAGGTCTCCAGCAGCACCTCCAGCTCCATGAGATGGAAGGGCATCTTCTGCAGCCACTGCCTCCACGCGCCCGGCTCGCGCTGCCGGCGCTGCCAGGTGAAGTTCTGCATGACCCGCCGGTGATGCGCGTAGGCATGGCGGGAGCCCGTCTCGGCCAGCCAACGGCCATACGCCGGCACGTGATGCGCGACGGTGATCACCCAGGACGAAAAGGCGAGCCTGAGAAGCATGAAGTCCTCCTCGGGTTCCTCCACGTCGATGCGGTGAATCCCGGCCAGCCTTTCGGCAACCTCCGCCCCCCTCATCAACTCTTCCACGTAGGCCGGGCGGGGATCGTCGGCGGTGCCCGCCACCGTGGCGTACTGGCCCGAGGCCAGTACCGGCTCCGTCAACTCGTAGCGCCGCAAGGCCCAGAACCGTCTGTCGCGCGACAGCAGGCGATGCAGAAAGGTCGTGCCGGTCCGGTTGATGCCGACGATGAAGACCGGCCGCGCGATCTGTTGCCGCGCGATCTCGGGGTGCAATTGCCGTTCGCGGACGAGCGCCGCGTTGTTGCGCAGGGTCCGTGTCAGTCCGTAGATGACATGACTGAGCCGTCTCTTGCGCAGCCCGGCTTCCGGCGATTGCAGCGCTTGCACGAGCTGCTCGAGCCCGGCACGCATCCAGGCGGGATAGGTCCGCTCGAAGGGGACCCCCATGCGCTCGGCGTAGACCCTCGCCTGCCCGATGAGGCAATCGAAATCCAGGCGGCCCCGCGGGACCGGGAAGGGCCATTGGTCCCGATGGCGCCTGATCCAGTCGTAGGAGCGCGCGTGCCCGATCAGCATGTTCGGCCATTTGATCGGGCGCGGACAGTCCTCTCGAATGGCGCCATCGCTGATCGGCAGCGTGCGACCGGTCTTGGCCTCGCTGAACCAATAGGGCGCAAAATGATCGACCAGCACCCACTGCCCATGCATCGGGGAGTTCTCGCCAACCGCCTGGCACGCACGCCTGAACGCCTGGTAGGAAACGCTTTCCCAATAGAATCCGAAATCGGCGACTTCAAAATCAGCGTACGGCGGTTGCGGATCGCAAAGGTGGTAAATGGTGAAGCGCCGGTCAGGGTTCAGAGAGATCGCGACGCATATCTCACTGACAGTATCGACCGGCTCGGAATTCCCTTGCATGGAAAAACTCTGCGGAGCCTTTCCGACTTGTGTCGCCGCAGCAAACAGGCGGGCCCGGAAATCGCTTGCCCGCGTATCCCCAGTGCTGGAGAGTCCCATCTGCGGCACGCGAAAAACCGCGGCCGGCACACCGGCCGCCTTCGCGAACAGCACGCCTTGCTCGGCCACCAGCTTGCTCCACGGATACCCGATGGCACCGAGTGGAAAGGTCTTCTTCATGTCGGCGAGGTCGGGCTGCATCTGATCGTCGATGCGGTTTCGGCTGAACTCCCCACCAAAATTGCAAAAATACTCAGGGAATACTCCAAGGGTAGAGGCGCAAAAGAGATGCTTGTATCGGGTACGCAGGCACAATTGGAGCACGGGGCGAAGACCGAGCGCGTTCACCTCTCGAATATCGGCGTAGGACAAGATGAGGCGCACGTCCGCGGCGAGGTGGTAGACCGCATCGATCCGCCGGGAAAGGTCCTCGAACACGCTTTCGCTCAGACCGAATTGGTCGGTGCAAATGTCGCCGGGCACCGCGCGGAGGCGCGGCGCAAATTCGTCCTCCCAGATTTCGGCCTGCTCCAGGGTATCGCGTATCCGTTCGATTCCGTGCTCCGCGCTCTCGGCGCGCACCAGACAGTGCACCGTCAGCCGCTCGTTCTGCCGCAAGAGCTCCCGCAGACAGTATCGCCCCATGAAACCGGTCGCTCCGGTCAGCAGAACCTCTCGCAAGTCGTTTGGCGGTACAGCCTCGGCCGGAGCCTCGCGCGCGACCGTCGAATGGACGAATCGACGCAGCGTATCGACGTCTCTGCGACATTGTGGCGGTAACTCGCCGACAAGCGGCGGCACCGCAGGGTCAGTGGCACGTGGTCCGGCCATGCTGTCTCACCTTGGTATTCACAATGCCGATGCGGAGCCCGCTCTCCCGGCGCGGAACCGCGCTAACGCACGGGCAGGGCGTTGGTGGCGCTCTTTCCAGAACAAGGCGCCGGCGGAAAATGGTCCTCGGGCGGGCTGGCAAATTCGGAGGGTTTGCGGCGAACGCGGCGGCGCGCGAGGTGGGGCGCGTCCCTGGTTGGACCCCCGTCCCCTTCGGCTTCCTCCTCCTCGTCGCCTTGCGCTCCAAAAACGATTGCGTGCGCCAGCGACTGGCACGAAGCGGTGGTCATCAGCTCGAGCGCACTCGCCTGAAAGCTGAACTCGCTTTGAATGAACGCCCCCAGTTCTGCGACGGAGATGGAGTTGAGGCCGAAACTGGAAAGGGGTTCCTCCAGGCCGCCCTCGTCGTGACCGCACAGCTCGGCGACCTTCGCGGCAATCTGGGCCATGACGCCATCGACCGTCAGTTGCTCGTCGGAGCCGACCCTGAATGCGTCCTGATTGCCAATCAGGCGGCCGGTGCGCATGTAATCGGCGGACTCGACGCTCCACAGGACGCGCTTGAAGAGCGCGGTGATCAGGTGGTCGCCGTCGCCCATCTTGCGCAGGGCGTAGTCGAGGTTGGCGATGGCGAAGTAGCTGCTCACGGGCGGCATGCCGGCTGCCCGCATCAGGCGCAACACGCCAAGGTTGCGCGCGGCCATGCCGGCGTCGGCCACCGCCGCGAGGTTGTAGGACAAGGCCGGGAGTCCGTGGCGGCGGCGGCAGGCGGCGAGGCCGTCGACAAACGCGTTGGCGGCACTGTAGTTGATCTGCCCCGGGTTGCCGAAGGTCGACGACGTGGACGACACCATGACGAAGTGATCGAGGGCCAGGCCAGCGGTGGTACGGTGGAGATTGAGCGCACCCCCGGCCTTGGGCGCGAACACCCGGGCGACGGACTCCTCCGTCAGGTCCGCCAGCATGCAGTCGTCCAGTGTGCCGGCGAGATGGAACACACCCTTGAGCGGTTTCTTCACGTTGGCGACGCAGCGGCGGACGTCCGCCTCCTCCGCAACGTCGCCCTGCACCAGATCGATCTCGACCCCCTTCCCGATGACCGTCAGGGTCGTGGACTGACGCAGCCAGTACTCGGTGCGGCGGCGTTCGGGGTCGCGGTCCATCAGGGTGAGGTGGCGGGCACCGGCTGTTGCGAGGTAGGGCAGGAGCCGCTGGCCGAAGCCGCCCAGGCCGCCGGTCACGAGATAGGTTGCCTCGGGGTCCAGCAGCGGCCGCCGGTCGTCGATCGGGAAGTCCGGATGGTGAGACGCCGACGGTGCCTTCAGGACCAGCTTGCCCTGGTGCTTGCCCGAGGTCATGAGGCGGAGCGCCTTTGCGTAGTCACTGTAAGGGAAGACGGTCACCGGCAACGGCGGCACCACGCCGCGCTCGAGCAGATCGAGGCAGGCCTCGGAAAGCTCGCGCGAGAGCAGCGGATCGTCGACCATCAGGCGGTCGAGGTCGAGGGCGGCGAAGCGCAGGTTCTTGCGGAAGACTCGCAGACCGAGAGCGTTGTCGGCGTAGATGTCGACCTTGCCGATCTCGCAGTGCCAGCCGCCCGGCCGCAAGGCTTCCAGGCAGAGGGACACGTGGCGGCCGGCCAGAGAATTCAGCACCACATCGACGCCCTGGCCGCCGGTCGCCGTCATCAGCCCCTCGTACCATCCCTCGCTGTGGGAATCGAAGGCCGCCCGCACCCCGAGCGCGAGAAGCTGGTCGCGTTTGCTCTCGCTGCCCGCCGTGGCGTAGATCTCCGCGCCCACGTACTTTGCGAGCGCGATGGCCGCCTGCCCGATGCCGCCCATGGCCGAGTGAATGAGGACGCGTTGCCCCTTGCGCAGCCGGGCCAGGTGGATCAGGGCGTAGTAGGAGGTCACGTAGACCGAGAGGGATGACGCGGCTTCCTCCATGGTGAGGCCGGCGGGCTTGGGGAACACGCGGTGCCGGCCCACCACCACGCGGTTGGCGATGCAGCCGCCGTCGACGAAGACGACCTCGTCGCCGACGTCGAGTCCTTGCACCGCCGCGCCGGCGCGACGCACCACGCCGCTCGCCTCCATGCCCACCTCGCGGCCGAGCGCCGAACGCTCGTAGGCCAGTGCCGGCAGCAGCCCGAGCGTCACCATGACATCGCGGAAATTGAGCGCCGCAGCCGCCACGTCGATCTCCACCTGGTGGGGACCGGGAGGAGGTGGATCGCAGGTCTTCATCTGAAGACCTGCGATCTGCCCTGCATTGTCCAGGAAGAGCCGATAGGGTGGGTCTTCGCCGGCCGGCACAGGCGGGAACAGCTCCCGATTGCTCAGGACCCGCGGCACCCACAGCCGGCCTTCGCGTACCGCAAGCTCTCGTTCGCGCAGGTCATGCCGCGCGAGCCGCGCGAGCGCCTCCAGGTCGGCGGCGGCGCCGAGGTCCACGAGGCGGAAATCGAGTCCGGCCTCCTCGGCGACCTCCATCGCCATGCTGCGCACCGCACCCCAGAGCGCGCTGCCGCGCGGATCCTCGGTATCCAGGACCGCCCTGCGAGTCACCACGGTCACGCGACACCGGCCGCTTGCCTGCTCGATCCTGTACGGCACCAGCGACTGCATGAAGGCGATGAAGCGCGAGACTGCGTTCGCGCCGGTCGGATCCTCCGGATCCCGATCGAAGAAGAGGTCGATCGCCTGCACGTCTTCGGCAAGCGGGTACGCCTCGGGATTGAAACGGTCGTCCGACGTGACGGACTCGAAGGCGAGCGGACAGACCGCGGGATCGTCGAGCAGGCTTGTCCAGGCGGTGGCCCAGCTCTGCGCCTCGCCCAGCACCCAGCGGGGGCCCGGCAGTGCCGCGTCGCGCGGCTCGTCCGGGCCGCGAGGCGGCGCCTGCAACAGCGTCGAGCGCCGGCCGGCACGCAGCGTGACCCAGCCGGCAGCGGGCTCCATCTCATCGCCCTCACCGTGGGAGACCAGCGCCAGAGCGCCGGGGACCGCCACCGCCTGCCAGAACCCCCAGTCCTCGGGCGTGAACGGGTGCTCGCCGTGGTGGAGGAACAGGGCTTCGGCCGCGCCCCGGCGCAGCAGGCCGTCCTCGAGCGCGCACGGCTGCCGCTCGGCCGGATCGAGGCAGTCGAAGCGAAGCGCGGCGTCATGCCCGTGGAATGCGTCGAAGTACGTCCGGGCGCTCTCCTCATCGTCGCCAATGAGCCAGAACTCGCTTTGCGTCTCCTCGCGCACCAGATGGTCGATGCAGCCGTGGAGAACGGTCTGCTCCGGTTGTCTGGCGCCGGCGAACTCCAGCGCATGGCAGGCACGCACGTCGCCGCCGGCGACGTCGGCACGCTCCAGGGCGGCGAGCAATGCGGACGGTTCGATCTCGCCCTCGGGCAATCGTTCCGCAATCGCGCCGCCGTCGGCGACGAACTTGGGCTGCCAGGCCACCCGATGCTTGGTGTGCGGCATGTCGACCCGTCGGGGATAGGAGACAAAGGAGATGTACTTCCCGACGTGAAGGGTGAGCGTCCCGGTCGCGTCGTCGTAGAAGTTCAGCCGGCCGGAAACCCATTCGCCGTTGGGAACGTCGTACTGGCCCTTGTCGTCGACTTCGTATCGCTTGCCACCGGGATAGGTCAGTTGACAAACGAGGCGCGGCACGGTCGGCGCACCCAGGAACGTCACGTTTTCGGCCCGAAGCGGAATGGCGAACCGATCGGCACCAAGCATCAGATCGTAGAGAAACGACTGCAACCCGCCGTCGAGGAGGGGGGGAAACGAGACATATCCCTCCTCTCTTGCCGCCGTCCACAGCTCCTCGTCGACCCCGACATCGAGCAGGAGACGGCCGGTCTCCTGCTCGCGTCGGAGCCGACGAATATTCCTGAATTGGGGGCCGTACTGGTAGGTATCCCCGAGAACCACCTCGAATCGTTCGTAGATTTCATCGTCAGCCGCATGGAGAAGAGCCTCGTAGCGCGAGGCGTCGATCTCCCCCAGCGTTTTCGGGGCGTCCATCTCGGGTGGACCATCGATCAGGCGCACTCTTCCACGGCAGTGCAGCTCGTTCTTCGCGTCAACCTCGTAAGGCTGCGTCGAAATCTGAAACGTGAACTCGCCGGAGGAATCGGGGACGCGGTACAAGGCCGTCTGCAGCCTGACGGGCGTCTTCGGGATGGAGCAGGGATGCAGGAATTCGATCACGTCGAAATGGACCGGCACACCGCCAAGGGCCTGCAGTATCAGCTCGATGTAGCCCGCGGCCGGCATGATCGACGCGTGATGAACACGGTGATCCGCCAACCACGAAAAGGCGCTTTCGGAAAGCCGCGCCTCGAACAGCAGGTGGTCGCCCGGAATCCGGTGACCGACCAGCGGGCCGTGCGCATACTCGCCCTGATACAGGAAGAACTCGTCGTCCAGCGTCCTGTCGACGGTTCTTTGCTCGTCGCGCGGGTGCCCCGGCAGCAGCGCGACGATGGGGTTCGGACGCGGATACTGGTCCGAAAAATCCAGCGCAACGCCTGCCCTGAATAGGGCGCCGAGCGCCTCGTGAAAGCCGAGGCGCGTGTCGGAGTCCCGCATGAGCGTCGGGACGCAGACGGGCGGCGACGCGGCGTCTTCCACGCATTGCGCGACGATGGGCTGCAGCGCCGAGTGGGGCGCGAGCTCCAGCACCACGTCCGGCTGGTGGTTTCGCCTGACGGTCTCCATCGCTGCGGCGAAGCGCACCGGCTGGCGAATGTTCGACCACCAGTAGGCGCTGTCCAGTTGCCCGGTTTCCACGCCCGTCACGGACGAGACGAACGGCACGTCGCCCTCGAAGGAGCGATCGTCGAGGAAGGCGAGCGCGGCAAGGGCATCGTCCTCGATTGCGTCCATCGCCCGGGAATGAAACGCGATGTTCCCCGGAATCAGCAGGTTCTGGAGGTTGCGCCGCTCCAGCTCCTCCATCACGGGCTGCAGTTCGCCTTCGCGGCCGCAGAGGACGGTGTTGGCCGGCGCGTTCTCGCAGGCGATCTCGACGAGGACGGGCCGGTCGCCGTCGAGGCGGAACGCAACGCCCAGACCGTCCAGCAGCTCTTCCACGCCGGGCCGGTCGAGGCCGATCGCCAGCATGCGGCCCGACCCCGCAACGCGCTGCTGCAAGGTGGCGCGATGGAAGACCAGGCGCGTCGCATCGGCGAGCGAGAGGGCTCCGCACGCGTACGCCGCGGCGACCTCGCCGGAGCTGTGTCCCACCACGCAGTCGGGATAAACGCCCCACGTCTTGAACAATTCCACCAGCGCACACTGGATCATGAAGATGGCGGGCTGGGCGAGTTGGACCTCGTCGAGCGCTTCCTGGGGAGTCGAGAAGCAGGCCTCGCGCAGCGAGGTCTTCGCATGGTCGCGCCAGTGCCCGTCGATGGCGTCGATGGCGCGGCGGAACACCGGATGAGCCTCGTAGAGCGCGCGGCCGCACCCGGCCCACTGGGTCCCCTGCCCGGCGAAGACCATCACCAGCCGCCGCTCCCCGTCCTCGACCGAGGCGATTGGCGCTTCCTCCTCCACGAAGGCGTCCAGCGCCTCGGCCAAGTCGGGTACGTTCTGCGCCACGAACGACGTCCGTGCGGCGAAATGGGTGCGGCGGCGGCTGAGATTGCCGGCGAGCGCGTAGAGGTCCAGCGGTTGCTCGTCGAGCCGGCGGCGCAGCCGCCCCGCGCTCTCCACCAGCGCATTGGGCGTGCGTGCCGAGAGCGGGATCATGAAGCCCGCCTCGGGCGCGATCGGCAATGACCAGAGCCTGGGCCGCGCCGGCCGGTACTCGCGCACCACGCAGTGCCCGTTGGCGCCGCCGAAGCCGAACGAGTTGATTCCGACGACGACGGGATGCTCGGGGAACGGCTCGCATTCCGTCTGCACCTCCATGGGGCAGCGGGCGAAGTCGATCTCCGGGTTGGGTACCTGGAAGCTTTTCGACGTGGGCGCGAAGGTGCGCCGCTGCATCATCAGGATGACCTTGAGCAGGGCGCAATGGAATGCGGCGGCTTCCATGTGCCCGACGTTGCTCTTGACGCTGGAAACCCGGAGCGGGACCTTGCGCTCGAATCCGCCATAGGCCTCCGCGATGGCATTGCCCTCGATGCGGTCACCGACCTCGGTTCCGGTCGCGTGGGCCTCGATGTAGTCGAAGTCCAGCGGGGTTCGACCGGCCCGGGCCGAGGCCTCGTGCATCAACCGGATCTGGGCGTGGCGGGTCGGCGCGCTGATGAAGCGGCCCGGCGCAAGGCCCGCGCTGCCGTCGGCTGTCCCGGCCGCGTTCACCGCCGTCGCCTCGATCACCGCGTGGATCGGGTCTCCATCCCTCTCGGCCGCGGCCAGGGGCTTGAGGGCAAAGACGAACGTCCCTTCGGAACGCATGTAGCCGTTGGCTTCGGCATCGAACGAATGGCAGGTGCCGTCCGGGCTGATGACCCCCATGAGGTTGAAGCCGCTGCTCATCCTGGCGCTGCCGAGATAGGTGACGGCGCCGACCAGCGCCCGATCGCAGTCGCCGCAGGCCAACGCGTTCATCGCTGCGTGCAGCGCGGTCAGGCCGGCGGAGCAGGCCGTGCAGTACGTCGCCGAGGACCCCATGAGGTTGAAGTGGTACGAAACCCGGTTGGCAAGCATGGCAAGGCTGATGCCGGAGACCGAGTACTCGGAGACGCCGTGTTGCGGCCGCCAGTTGGACACGGCCGGAACCTGAGAGCCGATGAAGACCCCGGTGGGGCTGTTGCGCAGCGAATGGAGGTCCCAGCCGACATGTTCGATGGCCTCCCACGCGCAATTGAGCAGCATCCTCACCTGCGGTTCGGTCTGCTTCAATTCGTTGTGGGACATGCCGAAGAAGGTACGGTCGAAGAGCAGTTCGTCTTCGTCGCGAATGAGCCCCTCGTAGGGGCTTGCGAGGCGCCCCGGCCCCGAGAACTTTCCTATGGGCAGGTGGCCCCGACCATAACGGGCGCTTATCGGCTCCTGAATGACTTCCCGCTCGCTGAGCAGGCGCCAGAAGTCGGCGTCGGACAGGATGCCGCCCGGCATGCGATAGCCATACCCTGTGATGGCGACTGCGTTTTCGAATCTCGGTGCGTTCATTATGCAAGCTTCCAGCAAACGGCCTCGGATTGCGGGGCGAATGACGACGATTCATGCCGGGCCTGCACGTACCGTGCGACCGCGTACGTGTGCAACGGTCATTGCCCTATCGAGGGGTCGATGCTGCTCTCCAGCCGCTGACCTTCCAGACGACAAGAGAGGTATACAGCCTGCATGTCGTCACTCCCAATACCGAATTGTTATCGACGAGATTGAAAAGACTTGCCTTATGACCCCTCAAGCCGTGCGTGAATTGAGAAGCCGTTCAGGCATCCGCGACGTTCGCAGCGCCACGTAGACGAGTCTCGCGATGGGGCCGGGTGTCGTTTCTTGCATTCCGTCGTGGAATTTCCACGGAAATGGGTCGGTCCAATCCGTAGACAGATTTCCCGGGGGTGCCCCAGGCCGCTCTCGCGCGAAGACCTGCTCGGCAAACGGCCCGGCGACCCTTTCGCCATGCTCAACTCGACCCGCTGTTCCGACTGTTCGCGACTTTGTCGACCGGGGGCCTCCCCGTAGTCGATCAGGCCACCGCAAGGCGCACGGCTGCGTCCGCCCGTGCATCCACCGCACGTCGGAAGGACACCAGCGCTTCGTCCAGCCCATCACCTCGGTATCGAAATTCGTCGGGTATGGACTCGTAACGCCGTTTCGCTCGTTCAAACGACACGCGTGTCCGGCTCGCAATTTCCTCCGCCCCCGAAGCGTGACCCGGAATCGCCTCCTCGAATGTCTCCAGCTCGCCTCTCAGAAAGCCGAGAAAACCATGAATCACGATCTGCTGGCGAACCATCCTTTCGAAGTGATGACCCAGGGCAGCCAGGTAGATCGCGTCGGGAAGCATGCGGGGGTAATCCTTCGAGACCTTGCCGATGAACTTCGAAAAGGCAGGGACTTGTCCGGCGGAGAGACCACGGCGAACTCCCATGAGAGCCCCGAACACCTCGTTCTTGCTCTTCGGTTTGCGAAGGTGCGGGACAGGCTTCAGATGCCGGAACAGGGTCAGGCAGCGCTGGAAGTAGTTCTCCAGTGTCGGGTCGTAGAGTGAGATCATCACTCGCTTGTATCCTTCGATCAATGTCCTGTAGTTCATCTCCGTCTTGAAGTTGAGGAACATGGAATTGGTGCCGATTGGTGTCTCGATAAGCCGATCCTCCAACTTCATGCGCTCGTACATGTCCGTGCCCTTCAGGGCGGTCAACAAGTAGATGGGAGCCACGGGAATGCCTGTCTCGCGAATGAATTCGATCTGGGCGTCGAACACTCCCTCGTCATCGCCATCCAGGCCCAATATGAACCCGCCCTGGACCTGCATCCCGTGCCGCTGGATTTTCCGAACTGCACTGAAGAGGTAATTCTCTTCGTGCTTGCTGGTGTTTTGCGCCTTCTTGGTCTTCAGCAGGGCCTTTGGGTTCGGGGTCTCGATACCGACGAACACGGTATCGAATCCGGCCTCGATCATGGCATCCATCAACCCGTCCATTCGCGCAAGATTCGCACTTGCCTCCGTAATCAGAGTGAATGGATAACTCCTGGCCATTTGCCACTCGGCAATGGCCGGCAGCAGATTCCCGGCATCTCGCTTGTTGCCGATGAAGTTGTCGTCAACCAGGAAGACATGGCCTCGCCAACCCAGCCGGTATAGAGAGTCGAGCTCCGCCACGACCTGTTCCGGTGGCTTGGTACGGGGCACGCGACCATAGAGCTTGATGATGTCGCAGAACTCGCAGTCGAATGGGCACCCCCGAGAGAACTGCACGCTCATCGTGGCGTAGAGCTTCATGTCGACAAGGTCGAAGCGCGGAATCGGCGTCAGGGTCACGGCTGGCTTGCGCGTTTCCCGATAGACGGTCCTGGCCGTGCCCGATTCCAGGTCCCGAAAGAACTCCGCGATGATTTCCTCGGCCTCACCCAGCACGAAGTGGTCCACGCCCGCGATGTCCTCGTGAAACGTGGTCGGATGCGGCCCACCGGCCACTACCGGAACGCCTGCACGGTTGCAGCGCGCGATCAGGGCGCGCAGCGACAGGTGTTGCGTAATCATCGACGACGTGAACACCAGATCCGCCCACCGGAGATCCGCGTCCTGCAAGGTGCTCACGTTCATGTCTACCAGGCGGAGCGTATAGCTCGGAGGAAACATCGCAGCGGCTGTCAGCAGCCCCAGAGGCGGGAAGGTCGCTTTGACCCCCGACATTTCCAGCGCGTAGTCGATCCCCCAGAAGGTCGGAGGCTGCTCCGGGTAAATCAGCAGAGCGTTTGGCATGTTCGCTCCTGGAGACCACGGCGTAGTCTGCGTTGAATACTAGTAAATTGCCCGCTTCCGGGCCACGCGCGCGAACCCGGCGGTAGAGAGGCGACGACGCGGCGCAGCAGGCCGCCGGTCACACTTCGGACAAGTCCCGCCCGTGACGGCTGGGCCTTCGTCTTGGCTCTGTTTCGTCACGAGAATGGTATAGCGATCCCCCGTCGCCAATTCCAATACCATTTTTCTCGGGACGTCATCAGGAATCCTGATTCCCCGGGACCCGCGGTGTCCGGAAACAGTCGGTCACAACGAAACGGGATGTCGCTCGACGCCGGCGACGGAAAGGAAGGGACCATGGTGCCGGCACCGTATGGCGACGGTGCCGGCCGGTGGACGTCATGCTGCCTTCAGACCCGGACACCCGTCATTCGGAGCGGACCGTTGGCGCCCGGCGCCGGACCGTCGCCGCAACGTGGGTGATCAGGCCTTGCCGACCACCTCGTCGAGCGTTTCCTGTGCCGCCCTGAACATCCCCTCCAGCAGCTTCTGGCGCCGCAGCTTCAGTGCCTCGATTCGCTGCCACAGCTCGTCCTTGATTCTGGCAATCGCCTCGTCGCGTACGTCGGAAGGCAGGGTGTTCCCGGTCCGAAACTCATGCTTCTCGACCGTGAATTCCGCAATTTCCAGTACGTTGTCCGCCACGATGCTGGAATCAATCGAATTCCGGATTGTCAACAGTCTTTCTTCCTTGCTGACCTCGCTCATCTCTTGTCTCCTGTGTTCCGTCTCGCCGCTCATGCATGGCACACCAGTGCGAAGGTGGATGCGGATCAATCGACAGACACTCGATTCAGTGCCCTGGTGCGGGATTCGAAGACCGGGATGACCTGATCGAACCCGCTAATCATGACAATGTTCCGAGTCGCATCGGAGAGATTGCAGATTCCGAACTTCCTGTCCGATTCCCTGCACTTCCTTGCAATTCTCAGCCCTGCGCGAAGGCCTGCGCTGTTGATGTAGGACACCTGTTCGAAGTCCAGAATCAGTGCTTCATCTTCCGAACCGATTCCGGAATCCAGCCGGCTCTGAAACTCTTCGGCGGTGTTGCTGTCGATACGGCCCGCGAGAATCGCGATCGCAATTCCGTCTTGTCGTTCCCAGGTGATGTCGATTGCCATTTGTGCGTGTCTCCTCTGTGTGCGCTCTGCTTGCCTGAACGCGGGATCCGATGGTCCGTACACGCATTCCCGGTACGAATGAAGGGCCTCGGCCATCTCCTTGTAGCGCCGCCCCACACCTGGGTCGGCTCCGGCTTTCGCTTCCGAGCCACGTACGGAGCATGCGTCAACGGGTCCGCCGTTCTACTGCCAGTTCATCGCACCGCGTGACGGTGTGCGCATCCGTGACCGGTCGTCGATGCACCCGCGCGCCACCGACGTCGGTGCCAACGAATGCCTGCCCATTTCGCCGGGCGCAATGACCACGCCGGGGGAAGCGCCAGAGTACTGGACATGGCGCACCTGTCACCATCCACTGACGGTGGTGACGTGCCCTCACTGGCCCGGATTCCCCTACTACCGAGTTTCTGCATTGCAGTCCACTCGGGAGGCTTCGTCCATCGGCGTGGTCGGCTTGGGACATCACGGTCACACGTCTGCATGTGCGGAAGAACTCGTTCCGTGCACGGACGAATCCGATCGCCGTTTCGCCCGGTGCAGACACCAGATTCAGCTTCTCGCCGCTCGAATGTTGCAGGGCAGCAAATTCGCGCGAACAGACGTCACGCCGTCCGACGACATGAACAAGTCATGCTGCCGGAACAAATCCATTGGGAAGGCAAATAAACGAGTTACGAAGATTTCTTTATGGTGCCATCAGGAATCATGATTGGCTTGATGGGCAGAATGCCCTTGACGCAGCGCACAAAAAATCGGTAGCCTACGCCTCGACATCATCGTGATGTCTCTCCTCCTCAATCCTCCTTTGGTGATTGGGCCGGGGCTGTCGCCCCGGCCTCTTTTTTCCGGCTCCCCAAGCGACGTTTCCGCCTTTACGTCCGCGACGCCTCATAGATGCTGGCGATTGACGAATCGAGCGTTGCGTCGAACTCCTCGTCGCTCTGCTGCGCGGTGAGGCCCTCCGTAAATGCACGGGAGAAGCTCGCGACAACGCCATGATTGCGCGACATGCGCGAGTTGGCCTCATCGCGGGTGTAGCCACCCGACAGTGCGGCGACTCTGAGAATGTTGGGGTGGTTCACACATTCGGCGTAGAAATTCTCCCGCTCCGGCAGGGTCAGCTTCAGCATGACCTTCTGGTCGGGTCCGAGGGCGTCGAGGTGGGCGAGCATGGCGTCCTTCAGCAGCGCCTCGGCCTGTTCCTTCTCCGGGCTGTGGATGTCGATTTCCGGCTCGATGATCGGCACCAGACCGGCCTCGACGATATGACGACCGATTTCGAACTGCTGATCCACGATCGCCTTCACGCCGGCCGAATTCGCGAGCTTGATGAGCGAGCGCATCTTCGTTCCGAATACTCCATTCTCCTTCGCACGCGCCAGCAACGCGTCGAGTTCCGGCATCGGCTTCATCAACTGGACCCCGTCCGCTTCCGCCGCCAGCCCCTTGTCGACCTTGAGGAACGGGATGACATTCTTCACTTCCCACAGGTAGCGTGCGGAGGGCTTGCCCTCGACCTCGCGGTCCATGGTGTTTTCGAACAGGATTGCGCCGAGGATCCGGCTTCCGTCAAAGCTCGGGCTCGTCATGATCCGGGTCCGCATTCCGTGGACGATGGAGAACATCTCTTCGTCCCCGGAATACGCACTCTCGTCGATGCCGTACAGACGAAGCGCCTTCGGGGTGCTCCCTCCGCTTTGGTCGAGCGCCGCGATGAAGCCGTCGCGATTGCAGATCTTTTCAAGTTGGTCGTCGTTCATGGTCTTGGTTCCGTCCTTCCGCTCCGGTCTGTCCAGGTCGAGTATGTCGAGTATCGCATCGTCGCCCGGCTCGTGCAGCCGAGGGCCGAGCCGCGTCCCGGGCGAAGGACGGCATGCCTCGAAAGAAACACTCGCTGCAGTGCGAGCTGGCGTGGATGTCGTCTACCAGGTTGCGTTCGAGGACGAGGTCCGGTCTGGGCGCGTCGACTTCCTCCGACCGGTCGACACCCCGAGCGAGCTCGGGACTTGGTCGTATAAGATGGAGCCATTTCCTGAAGGAGGGCTCTCAGGATGAAATCCGCGACGTGGAAAGCCAAGCTTCCTTTGTTTTTCGTATTTGGCCTGCTCATGCTGGCCGGCATCCTTTCCAACCCGCACTTCGCTGTGGCTCAGTCGCAGGAAGCCTGTCCGCTTCCCGTCGGCGTGACTCCCGTTGCTCCCCCGGATGTGACGGCGCAGCAGGCGGAGAACGGCACTGGCAGACTGATGGATTTCGCGCTCAGCTCGCGCGACCGCTTCCGGGAACAAGCCCAACGGGTCGTAACAGCGGAATCATCTCAATACTTCGCATGTCTCATCAGACAGGACGAGAGCCCCTGGCGTTCGGGTTCCACCTATCTCGTGACCCTGACGTACGACGGTCGGGTGTTCGTCCACGCAAAGGACATGTCCTTGTCAGGCGGGAAACTCAAGCCCTCGATCTACGGAGGGATCCTTCGAGCGTTGGGAATCAACCCTGCCGACTTGGCGGACCCCGCTACGGGCCGGCCTGCGTTCGCTGCAGCCGAAGCCGGGAACGGCGGCTCGTTCGATATACCAGGTGTCCCCGGCGCTTCGGGCTACGCGAGCGCCTATACCTCGCTCAGATTCAGGACTCCCGCCGTTCTGCTTGCAGGATTCGATCTCAACGCAACTCACCTGGCT
>JAJDUQ010000256.1 GCA_022826505.1 Gammaproteobacteria bacterium | reverse complement strand
CAGGGAACAACAACGTAGCCGCCATCGACACTGCGCACCACACCGTGCGACGGCCAGGCTCGCCCTGCGTCGTATCCCGCGAGCACACCGCGGCTCCTCACCGCCTCACGCATCGAACATCCGGCCCAGCGGGAATTGCTGAGACCTGCCGGAACATCTTGCGGTCGCCGTCGCGGGTGAGCAGAGTGGACAGGATTTCCTCGCGCACCCGGGCGGTCCTCTCGAATGCGGCCGTCAGCTCCTCCCGCGCCGCTGCATCTTTCGGGCGCAGCACGCGATGCTCCACGATTTCCGGCAGGTTGCGATCTTCGAGGGTGATGGTGTCGAATCGCGCCTCCCACCAGTTCAGCACGTCGACGAATCCGAGCTGCTCCGCGCCGGGCAGATGTTCACCCACCAGCTCGCGCAGGTCGCGCTGGCGCGCGATGAAGCTCACGATCGGAATCGGCCGGTCGGACTGCATGGCCTCCACGAGCTTCGCGACCTTCTGTCCTTCCCGGTTGACGAATGCGGTGTCCGCGGCGTGGCTCGCGAGCCACAGGACCAGCTCGTCGAGGAACAGGATCAGGGCATCGTAGCCGAGGTCCCGCGCGTGCCGGGACATGACGCTCAAGCCCTCGTCGAGCGGAACGAAGCGCTCGTCGTTCGTCGCGTCGACGGTGCGCGCGGCGCTGAAGTAGGCATCGATGAGATCGCCGACCAGGCGCAGGCGTTCGTCGTCGCCGGGAGGTGCTTCGAGGGCCGCTTCGAATCCGGCCGCATCCCATTCGCTTCCGAGAGCGCCCCATCCACCGCCTCCATTGCCCGAGCCGTCCCGAACCTTTTCGTTCAGCGTGCGGAAGAATGCTGCATCGCCCATGCTGGCGCGCAGGCTCCGCGCATCCTCGAACAGGCGGTCCGCCTGATAGAACCCCGGCGTCGGCGCTTCCGGGTGAATTGCGCGCACGTGCTCGGCATAGCGCCCGAGGATTGCCGACTCCATGCCGGTTGCGCCGATCATGTGGTACGGCACCACCAGGAACCGACGGTCGGTGGTCCAGGCGTTGGACTTCGCGACGGCGCCGGCAAGTCTTGGGATCGAGCGAGCAGCCGCGTTCCGGCGCAGCAGCAGCGTCAGCACCGCCATGAAGTGGCTCTTGCCGCTGCCGAAGCTCCCGTGCAGGTACGCGCCCTTGCTGGTGTTTGTTGCGACGGCGCTGCCAATCAACGACAGCGCGTCGTCGAAGCAGCCCGCGAGCTGCTCGGTCACCACGTAGTCGTTCAGCGTCCGCTCGGCCCGCTCCACCCCCTCCGACAATCGCAGCACGAAGTCGCCCTGATGAACACGCTCGGGGAGGTCGAAGATGTCGGCGATGGTGGTCACGGTCTCGGGACTCCGATTGGGGAAAGTGTCATGGCAGGGTGATGGCAAACCTGTCGAGGCGTGCTCCATCCGTTGCCTTGCGGACCGAGACTCTTGCGCCGCGGTGGATTGGACCGGTCTCGATCTCGTTCGGCTTCGATTCCTCGGTGTGTCGCAAGGGCCGGTGCGCCTTGTCAATGAAGCAGTACCGGAGGTGAATCCGCGTCGCAGCATAGCAATCTGCTATATTTTGTCCATGCATGTGATCAGCCAGAAGCGAATCCGGGAAGCTGCTGCGCGATTCCCATGGCATGAGAGGGCCCTGTCGAGTTGGTACAGTCTCATGAAGACCGCGACGTTCGAGAATTTCGCGGCGTTACGGTGCGCATTTCCGGGGGTCGACAAGGTCGGCAGATACTTCGTATTCAACGTCGCCGGCAATCACCAGCGCATCGTCGCTGCCATTCACTTCAATCGCAGAAAAGTCTACATACGCGAAGTCCTGACGCACACCGAGTATGACGACGAGAAGTGGAAGAGGTGAGAGAAATGAGTATGACAGCCAAGGACATCGCCACTGGAGCGATCGCACATTGGGAGTACCTCGCGCATGTCCTGACCGTACCGCAATCCGAGGACGACCATCAGCGCCTGGTCGCGGTGCTTGACGAGGTTCTCGACGCCGGAGGGGCGGACGAAACATCCATGTTGGCGACGCTTGCGGAACGCATCGGTGATCTCATCGAGGCATACGAGGCGACACGCTACCCGCTTCCGGATGCCAAGCCCGTCGATGTGCTCGCATTCCTGATGGAGCAGCACAGGTTGAAGCAGGCGGATCTGCCGGAGATCGGTGCGCAGAGCGTCGTGTCGGACGTGCTCGGCGGCAAGCGGTTGCTCAACCTTCGCCAGGTATCGGCGTTGTCGAAGCGGTTCGGTGTCTCGGCGGATGCCTTCATCGAATAGGCGTGGCGGCCATCGAATGGTGATGCGCGGACCGCTGGCACGCGCCGTCACATTCCCCACACGGTGATCATGCGGTCGTCGATACGTTCCTCGCGGCGGAAGATTCTGAGACCCCGGAGTGCGAGCAGTGTCGAGGTCCTGCCCGCCTGCCGAGGCGCGTGCAGCACGAAGTACCGCGTGTCCCGGACACGCTCTGGAATTTCGTCGAGATTCACCTGTTCGAGCGGCGGGACACAGTAGTGATCGCGGGTGACGACTGGCCCTTCGGTGTTGAATCTGGGCATGGTTCCGAGTACCGCGGTCACGCGTTCGAATGGCCGCGTCGTCCCTGGGACCGAACCGATCGGTGCGCGTGGTCGGTTCAGTGGCCGACCGCGGTACCGACCGCGACAAGTCTGCCCAAGAATCCGGACAGCTCCGAGAATGCCGGGGAGCCGAAATCCCACGCGCCCTGTCGCGCACCCTCCCCTACCCGTGCTACAGGGTTCCGCATGGCTGCGAGGTAGGCGTGGGCAAAGGTCTTGTCGCGGTTCGAAGAACTCTTGACGCCGCGTTCGTCCAGGCACCGCAGGTACTCGTCGACGCACCCGGATACGTCGTCGCCTTCCCTGGAACGCCGGCACAGGGTCTCGATGGCACCTGGATCGACGCCGTCCGGCACGATGAACACCCCGATCGACGGCTCGCCACCGGAAAGCTCGCCGTGGACTCTCGGTGGTTGGTATCCAACGTTTCGCAGGTGGTCGCAGACGCTTTGGAATGCGGCGCCGGCGTCCTCGTCGGCGTCCCGGACGACGCCGATCGCGCGGAGGGTGGGGCGAGTTTCGGCGGCGGTGCGTATGCCCTGCAGGTTCGCGGGAAACTGGTCCTTGCCGCCGGCTTCGATCACCTGGATCTGCGGCTCTGCGTCGAAGCAGTGCTTCATGAGGGCGTTGAACAGATTGACCTCATCCCTACCTTCGACCAGCAACAGCCAGTCCGAACAAATTCGTGACGGCGGCCTGTCAGGCCCTGCATTCCGGAGCATCACCGGACCTCCAGGTTGAGATTGCGCGCACCTTCGAGCGATTCTCCGCTGAACGTGGCCGCCTGAACCTTACCCGTTTTCTCGTTCACGAAGAGCTTGTGGATGGACAAGTCTTCGGGTGCATCCTCGTACGCCGTCATCGCCGCATCGATGCACTCGGCGCTGTGAGTAGTGGCGACGAGCTGTACGTTCCATTGGTCCATCCACTGGCGGGCACGAGTCCAGATTTCTCTCGATACGGAGTGATGAATACCGTTCTCAATCTCATCTGCAAGCAGCATGCCGTTGCGGGATGCGAAGAAGCTCAGCAGCAGGCGGGACAGTCGGACGACTCCCCCGCCGAGATCGTGAAGTGGTAACTGTCGTCCATCGGCAATCACCGCCGACAGATATGTTCCTCCGGCGTCGTCCGCCAGCATCTCCAGACCTCTGACCTTCGGGAGCAGCAGATTGATGGCGTTTGTCAGATCCTCTTTTCGGCCTTCTCTGACGATGTCCGAATATCGTTGAAGGTGCTCACCCCACGTCTCGAATTGAAGATCCGTCCCTTCTATGACACAACTCGGTCGTGGTGTCGGAGATACCGGGTTCTGCAGGGTGATCAGTCCCCAGGGTGTTTGCATCCCTCCAGGGGGATTTCCCTCCACCAGCTCACCGTCGATACAAGTTGTGATGTGTCCTACGACGGGAAGCTGTGAGAATTTCCGCTCCGCGGCGTCTCCAGGCGTCGCGACGTGCGCATTGTCCGCTGCTTTCTCGAATACATATCTGAGCTGGTGGCTTGATCCGTTCTCCACGCCATGGAGCTCCAATAGGTCGCCCGACAATCGTGCAACAGGATCCAGAACGGGCTGGTTGTAGCGATGTACGTGCCTGTTCCAAAGGAGTGTCTGGTTGTATCGCCCGTAAAATAGCCACATCGCTTCGAGCAGCGCCGTCTTGCCGACACCGTTGACGCCGGTCACCAGATTGGCGGGGGTGAGGCGAGGTAGAGACAAGCCGTCGATCCCGCGGTAGTGGACTACCTTGAAGCTGCTGAGGAGCGTCATCGGATCTCTCCGTCGATGGAATCGTCGTACTTGCAGAAAACGAAAGTCATGGAGCGCTCCGCGAGCGCTTCGCCCGGCTACCGACCTTCGGCGGTGACCACGCGCGCAGGTCCGATTCGGTGAGGCCGTGTATCGAGAGCTGAGAGTGCAACCAGGTCTCGAAGAAGTCACCGAGGCGCTGGTTGTACTCGGGGTCGACCTCGTTGTGCCACTGCTTCAGCCAGGGCAGGTTCTCCTGCAGGACGGCGAGGAGTGGGGTCAGTCGCTGCGGGGGCCAGCCGTCGTGCTCGGTGACCTCGGCCGCGTAGGTGGCGACGGCCCGGCAGAGCTCCAGCACGGTCCAGCCCGCCCAGCCGACGAGGAGCGCAGGGTCGCTGTCGCGGCTCATGGTCGGGAAGCTGACGAAGCGCTCCTTCGGGACGTCGAGGGCGCCTCGCAGGCGCCAGAAGGCGGGCTCGAGGAAGTCCACGGAGCGGTACTTGGATGGTGGCGGATGTTCCCCGATCTCTTCCAGCTTGCGGTGCCGCCGGGCGGTTTCCAGGCGGGCCGCGTACCGTTCTCCGGCTTCGTCCTCCCGTCGCGGTGTCATGGAGGCGACCTCTGCGTCGATCCGGTCCTCGTGACGCTGGCGCGCCCATGTCCGCTCCCAGTCGGAGCGTTTGGCGAGGCCCGAGGGCTTGTAGCGCAGGACGGGGAGGGCGGGGACGCTCTCGGACTCGACGAGCGCCGCCACCAGTGAATCGAGGTCGACGCCGGCGTGGCCGGCGTAGCGCGTCGCGACCTGCTGGAAGTCGGCGTCCGTGGCTGCACGCTCGGCCAGGGCGCGGACGGTCGCGAGACGGACCTCGGGCCAGTACCTGGGAGACTCCAGCCGGCCGAGCATCCAGTTGCGCAGTGCGCGTTGCTCCTGGTCGTGCCAGGACTCGACGTTCCAGCGGCGCTTGTACTCCGATCGCTCGAGGAGGCCGATGAACCGGTCGGACTCGACGAGGGCGATGCGGCGTTCGACGAGGGCGCGGTAGTCGTCCGGCCAGTGGGCGGGCGGCTCGGTGATCGGGGTGGCTCCGTGCCGGGCGAACCAGGTCGTCTTGAACTCGCCGGCAGCAATTCGACGGGCCATGGCGATCTCGAACGCGCGCTCGCCCAACGCGATCGGTGGTGGCTCGCGGCGGCCTCCCGCGTCGCCTAGGCTCCGGTCGTTGCCGCCCGTCGCCGGTCCGGGGTGCAATGACCGCTCGGCGCGGTGACTGTTCTCGTCGGCGGGGCGGGAAGTCGTCCCGCTCGCCTGTCGGGAAACCACGTTCGGGGAGACGTCCCCAAGTGCGGGCATCTTGTCCGCTTGGACAATCGCGGGCCTTCGGCCCGTTGCGGGCAGGATGCCCGCGTTCCCAGGAACGCCGTCTCCGCGGCACTGGTCCGCTTGGATTCGCTGCGAGCCCGGCGGCCGTTCCGATGCGGAGGGATTGTCGCCCGCGTACCGGCAGTCCTCGTTGATGACGCCGTAGAGGCGGTAGCACTCCCAGTCGAGCTCTTCCTGCAGCGCGATCATGCGTGAGAGCAGCGTGGCGGCCTTGTCGCGGTGCGCGTCGAACTCGGCCGGTGCGAGGGGAAAGCGTTCGGCCAGTTGCGCCGGGAGGTGGGCTTGGCGCTCGGCGGCGAGGCGGTCGAGGGCCTCTGCGAGGGCGGTCGGCTGCGACGTCGCAAGCGGGAATTGGCCGAGAGCCGTACCCGCGTACTCGAATCGACGTTCCCAAGCACCGGCTCCACCTTTGTCGTGGCACACCTGCTTCATCCAGAAGCAGGCGACGGAGCTGTTGAGCGGGCCGACGAGAGCCAGATGGTCCGCTTCGGTGGCATTCGCAGGGAGCTTGATGACCGGGGCAGTCTGCTTGAAGACCTTGCCGCCTCGGTCGAGCACGAAGTGGTTATGGGTAGAGACAAAAGCGAAGGCGATGGAGAGGGGGACGCCGTAGCGGTGCCTGAAGAACATCGAGTGTTCAAACCACTTTAGTCCACGCTGTTCTATATGTCGGCCAAAGTCTCGCCTCGCTCGTAATCTCGTGCGAAAACGCCAGAAGTGCGGCTTGAGTGGCGTGGGTATCGTGAGCCACGCCTTGGTCTGTGTACCCTCATATGGAAAGATGGAATGACATCTTTGGGCAAGTGACCAATCTCTGACATCCTCGCCTGATACCATAGAGATGCAGTACGGCTCGTATGTCTTGTGGGCCACTCCAACGCCACAGAGATAGAATACGTCGTCTTCGCCCGTATGGGTTGTCCGCCCGATTCCCGTTGATACATCGCCCAGTGTCTCGGCGCATGCGTTCGTAAGACTATCGTAGAGTTGTCTCTCGCCTCCGCCACCGATACTCCATGGATGCGAGGAGAGCATCGCGCGCGCAATGTCTTCGGTACTCACCCAGTCGCTCTCACTGCGCGCGAGGTCCACCTGCTCGAAGATCGCCGACCAGACCAGCCCTTTCGACGGATCGGGCGGTGTCGTCGGCTCTCCACGAATCCCCATGACAGTTCGGACAACATCACCGACCGGCGCGCGATACCGCCCGATGAGGATCACCGTCGGCGTCCCGTGGCCGGGGATGTACGCGCCGGACGTATCGATCACGTGTGTCAGATCAACCGTCGGAAAGAACGACTCGATCAGCTTCTTCCCGAACTCCCGTTTCATGAACGAGTTCGCGGTGATCAGCCCCACATATCCGGCCCTCTGGACTCGGGACGCAGTGGCGCCGGGGCTAGGCAATGCCAGCCCGAAGAACCTCTCGGTGAACGGCACGGCGAGCGAATATTGCCGGTGGCACGTCCCGTACCGCTCCCGGTACAGCCGGCTCACCGCCCGGTCCTTCACTGTGACGTAGGGCGGATTCCCCACCACCACGTGGTACCGCCGGCCGAGAATCCGGTTCAGCTCGCCGAGGTCCTCGGCCTGGAACGCATGTCCGAACGCTTCGCGATCCGCGAGTTGGTCCGCACCGCTACCGAGATCCATCTCGTCGAAGCGGCGACCGTGCAGCAGGCTGTCGCCAGCGGCGACGTTGATCCGGAAGTCGGGTGCGTTCCGGAGCCGTTCGATTCGGCTCGCCCGGAGTGCCGCCACCAGCAGGCGGAACCGCGCAATCGCCACCGCGAACGGATTGAGATCGACACCGTGGACACCATCCAGAGCGCGCTGTGCCAGCACCCGCTCGGGCGTGCCGGGCTCGCGGACGAACCATGAGTGCGCCAACCGCGCGAACGCGCCGAGCAGGAAGTGACCGGAGCCGCAGGCGGGGTCGATGAGACGGAGGCCGGGGAGACCGAACTCGTCGAGGGCGGGAGCGAGGGTGCGATCCAGGATGAACTCCTCGACGAACTCCGGCGTTTGAAGCAGGGCAAAGCGCTTTCTCGCCTCGTCGGAGAGGTCCTGGTACAGGTCGCCGAGAAAGCGGGTGTCCCAATCGGGGTCGGTGAAATCGTGATGGAGGGCGCCCGTATCCGGGTCCACCGCGCGCCAGAACGCCAGGAGATCCCGCGCCGCGTCCCCCGAGATCCCATGGCGCCACACCGGGTTGTGCTCGCGATCGTAGAGCCGCGCCATCCCGGGAAGGCGTGCGACTTCGGCGAATACGTCGAGCAGGTAGTCTCGGTCCGTGTCGGTCGGTCGGCCGCGAAAGTAGAGTGTTTGTCGGTCCGCAGCGCGCGCGTTGCGTTCACCCGGTCCGGCGATCAGCGCGGTGTCGATCAGGCCGTTGTCTTCCACGAAGCGCACGAATACGCAGCCGAGCAACCACGCAACCGCGGCCTGGGTCAGTGCACCGGCGCGCCAGACCCGGAACGTGTCGCCGGTGCGTTCAGCGTCCCGCGCGGTCCGGTACTCTGCTTCGAGGGCGGATTTCATCTCCTGAACGTTCTCCGAACGCTCAGCGAGGTCCTGTTCAAGCCGTTTCAAATGCCGCCGCAGATCGGCCAGGAGAGCCCTTCGGTCGATCATGGCAATGCCGTCTGTCGTCGGTAGTAACCAGCATTCATTCCGAGATCGCTCAATGCATGTGTGCCGATCGAGGGGCTTCGGTGCGGGAGAGCCAGGCGCGACCCGGTCGCATCCACGCGGCGGAGAAGACCACTGGCAGCGCATGCCCATCGATCACCGGCATGTTCACCGCATCGTCTGCTGCGATGCACAGGAGCCGCGCCGCCGGCGCCATCCCCCGCTGGCACGCCTCCTGGACATTGGCCAGAACGTCGAGCTGACGGTAGCGGGCCAGCAGTCCGGGGTGCGTGAGCAGCAACGGCTCCGGCGCGGTCGTGACCTCGTGTGCCAATCCCGGCACGGCACGGCGAACGAGCTGATCGAGATTCCGACGGTGCTTGCTGCCCACGGGCTCGGCATCGGCAGCGACCACGACCTTCCAGTCCGCGCCCAATTCTGCGGCAACCGATTTCATGTGACGAATCAGCCCGGCCTCGAGGCTGAAGGGCGCCAACTCCAGCGCCGCCGCGAGGTACCGCTCGACGCGCGACAGATGCCGTAGCGAGACCGACAGTGCAAGAAAGCCGCGCGTCTTGACCACTCGGCCCAGACGCTCGTCCAGCGACACCGCGTCGTCGGCACCGTCCTCGCCATGCGCGGAGGAGCGAACGGTCGACGCGCTGCTAGCGTAGCTCGAACGCGCGACCGGAGAGCGGTACGTGCGGGTCGGCTCGTCCCATTCGAGCCGGAGCCCCGCCTTCTCCAGCAGGTCATCCAGCGAGGGTCGTCCCGGCAGCGGCTCCGCCTCGGGGTAGCGGCTTGCGACACGTTTCCGGATGTCTCGCTCGGAGAGCTTCGTCGGGCCGAGCAGAGAGCTGGCCCCGAGCTTCGCCGCCCGCTCCGCCGTCATGCCGGGTGGATACAGCTCGCCCCGGGAGGAGATCGCGGCGTGCGCCGAGGATTGCACCGCCAGATGCAGAATCCTGTCCGGAGCAAGCGGCTGCATGCCCGCCGGCGGCGCTGCCGCCGTGAGTGCCTCCGTGACCCGCGCTGGTGGGGGAAGTGGGTCGGCGCCGGCGATGTCGTCCGCCAGCTTGCCGAGCTCCCGAACCCAGTCGGCGCGCGATTCCATCGAAGCGGTGAGCGCCGGGTCGAGGGCTTCTGTAGCGAGAATCAGTGTCGAAGCACCGTTTGATGCGTCGTGGCGCTGCACCCGGAAGCGGCACTGCTCGCGCGCTGATTCCATCTCCAATGCGGCCGCGGCCACTGCGCCCGCCCGCCGCAGGCGTGCCTCGCAGGTCTCGGTGGAGCCCCGGGTCGCGGCCAGTGCCTCCGCGAGCTCTCGCACCGTCATGATGCCGCCGTACTTCGAGACCAGCGCCGCCACCGAATCGCGGAGCGGTGCCATCCAGCCATGCCTGGCCCAACGGTCCCGCGCGCGTCGGATGGCGCCGGCGATTTCGGTCGGCGCGACACCGAGCGATTCGGCGACCTTCCGATGGGCAGGCAGCAGACCGAGTCTGCCCTCGACCCCCAGCACCGTGCGCACCAAGCGAGCTTCTTCGTCCGGGATGTGGGTGGAGACGAGCTTGGACGCCAGGAGATCGATGCTCCAGACGGCGGGATCGACCGGGTGGTCGTCACTGTGGACGGTGGTCGTGGTGTCGAGGGTCCGTTCGTGCTCCGCGAGATACTCCGCCAGACGCTCCGACAGCTCGCGGATGAGCTTGACGATGCGTTGTCCGATGCCCTTGTTGCGGTACAGGCGTATGGGGGGAAGGCCGACTAGCTGGGCGACGGTATGCGCTCCGAGTCGGTCAAGCGCATTCAGCAGGCGAGGGCTGAGACCGAGCGCGAGGAGCGGCGTCTCTCGCGTCACGCCGTCGAACTCACCTGGCAGATCGCGGCCTTCTTCATCGCCTGCGGTCTGCATGTCGATTGCCTCGAAGCAACCGGACCACGCACGGCACATGTCCTCCGCGCTGTCGAAACGAGACCGGTAGTCCCTGGCCAGCGCCTTGGCGAAGAACTCGGCGAGCGGGTCGCGCACCGACGGGTCGAACCACTCGGCGTCGACGGTGACCTCCTCGTCGGCCAGCAAGGGGTCGGTCGAGCCGTCACCCCACCGGGGCAGGTTCCCGGTCGCCATTTCGTGGAGCGTCATCGCGGCCGCGAATCGCTCCGCGTAGACGTCCCAGCGCGGTGGCTTGCGGCGCGGCAGGAATGGGTCCAGGTACTGCGGGGTGCCCGCGCGGATGTTCTCTGCCGGGGTGTTCGCGAGCGAGAAGTCGAACACGACCAGGGCCAGCGACTTGTCCGCGGCGCTCGCCGATACCCCGATGTTGTCGGGTTTCAGGTCCCGGTGGGAGATGCCGTTCTCCTCCAGCCACTGCACGACGTTCAGCAACTGACTCCCGAAACGCTGCAGGAGGTCGAGAGAGAGGCGTCCTTCCTCGCGGATGCGATCCGCCAGGGTGTAGGTGCCGGTCTTGTTCTCCGTGCCGGCCATCGCGATGAACAATGCCGCGTGTCCGGACAACTCCACGTAACGACGGAACGAGACGACGTTCGGATGGCGCAGCAATTCCAGCACTTCCCCCTCGCGCCTGATGCGCTCGTTGAGCGAGGGATCGAGCGCTACCTTGAGCACTCCGCTGCCTTCATCGTGCTCCACCTTGAGGGCGACGGCAGTGGACCCCTTGCCGAGGCGCTGTTCCATCAGGAAGCCGTGCTCCAGCATGTCGCCCGGATTGGCATCAAGGGGGTGAACGACGGCTTCCTGCTCCTCGCGCACGTCGGCGAGCTCCCGCTCCGCCTCGACGAGCAGGTCCAAGAATTCGGAGACGGAGTTTGGGCGTTTGCCGACCTCATGATCGGTTGCGGACTCCACGACCAATTGGAGGGAGGCGGGGAGACCGTCGACTGCATCGGAGAGCCGGAGGCCACCTGCGTTTGCCAGCCGCGCGTTCAGGGCCGCGACGGTGGATGCCGGCGGTTGTCCCGAGAACAGTCGAAAGCCCATGGCGCCGAGAGAGAAGATGTCGAGCTTCTCCGCGATGAACTGTCCGTGGGCGGTCTCCGGCGCGAGGTAGACGTCGCCCTCATCGTCGCCCGAGAGGCCAAGTGTGGACAGAGCACCGGAACCCGGTGACCCGGACGTGTTCGAGCCGAGCGGCGCGGCATGCTCGCCGGTCCGCCAGTCGAAGATCTTCAGCTTGGGTCGTTCGGCGTTCGCATCGGTCACCAGCACCTTCTGCGGAGTCAGTGCCCGGTGGTAGAGGCGACGCTCGTGGGCGTACTTCAGTGTCTCCGCCAACTGGCGCAGCAGGTCCAGGCGCGTCGGCAGGTCCAGGCCGTCGGCGTTGCGGCGTTCGAGGAAGCGGTCCAGGCGTTCGGCGTCCGGGTCATGCTCGAAGACGAGGGCCGGTCCCTGCTCCGCGCTGGTGAGGGATTCAACGCGGAGAATGCCGTCGTGGGTGATGCCGTCGAGCAACTGGTACTCCCGCTCTGCCGCGCGCCGCCCTTCGGCACGCACGGCTTCGGATGAAGTCCGCGCGAGCGGGTAGATGCGGACCCGGCGTTTCGATCCCGGCACCGACACGTGCTCGGCTTCCCAGTCCTGAAACGCATCGGTCTCCAGCAGCAGGTTTCGCAGCACGTAGTCGGCCACGCGCCGTTGTCGCTGCGAGGGACGGATTCCCGCCTGCTCCACGGCGCGCGCGAAGGCCCGGGAGAGCGACCGGTCGATGCGCTGCGGCGGCCGGCGCGGATCGAAGCCCGCATGGCCGCCAAGAATTTCGAGGACGTTCGGATGACCGTCCCGTTCGGACTCCGTGGAGAGGTGCACCCCTGCCCGAGCCCGGCCTTCGAGCCGGCACCGCACACCAACGCGAGACAGGAAGACGACGGCCTCGACATAGGGTCTGCGTTGCCTGGCGAGCGCCTTCTGCGTCTTCAGCAGACCAATCAGCTTCTTCGCCTTCCGGTTCGCCAGCAGGAGCAAACTGTCGACGAGAAACTCCTTGCCGTCGACTTCACGTCGCCAGGTGCTCTGGTCGCCCGAGATCGCGCCACTCCAGCTCTTGATCTCGACCAGGTAGACCTTGTGGAGCGATACGACGAGCAGATCGACTTCGTTGATGCTGCCGTCCTCGGCGATAAACTCGAAATTCGACCATGCGCGAAACGGCTCGCTGTCCGGGAGGCGTGCCTTGATGTAGTCGAGCGCCTCGCGCTCCCACGCGTACTCGGAGGGGGTGATCTCGGTCCAGCGGGGAGGATTCATTGCCGTTCGATCACGCGGAAGGGGCAACCCATCGAGCCGGAACGTCCGGGCCCGGCTATTGGCTCCGGCACAGTATAGTCGGCACCAGCGTCGCCCATCATTCCGATGAGCGTGTGGACCGAAATTGGTGGCCTCCATGATGCGCCGTCGCTGCCGGTTGCGGGTGGCACAGTCTCAGGTTTGACCAATTCACTGTTTTGTATGTTACGGATAACATTTTGGGATTTCATGATGATTGAAAGGAACAAAACGATTTGATTTGGCATTGAAATGTCGCCCACGTACTGATATTTGCAGCCAACATTCCAATGCCAAATGTAATTGGAAAACGACATGTCACGTCCAACTCGAATCGCTGGATCTCCCCCTGCCGCCGTCGAGGCAGCTCTGCAGCGACTGGGGCGGAACATTCGCACCGCGCGCCTGCGACGCAGGATGCCGCAGCACCAACTGGCGCGGCGTGTGGGCGTGTCCCGGTTCGTGGTGAGCGATATGAGCCGACGACCGGCATCGCCGCCTATCTGGGTGCGCTGTGGGCGCTGAACCTGCTCGATCACGTGTGCGACGTTGCCGATCCGGACCGCGATGAGGAAGGCACGACCCTGGAGTGCGCCCGCAGTCCCAGAACTGCCCGGCCTCGCAGGACGTTGAGCGATGACTTCTGAGCGCGAGTGCTTCGTCTACACCGTGCCGCCGGGCGCGACGGAGTTCGTGACCGCGGGCCGCTTCCGATGGGACGACGACGGCTCGGCGGCGGTCGGCCGGGTTCGTGTACGGGCGCTCCTACCGGAAGCGGGCCGATGCGGTCGAGCTCGATCCGGTCGAGTTGCGCCTCTCCACCGACGTGTACGAGACGGCGCGCATGCAGGGCTTCTTCGGCGCCATCCGGGATTCCATGCCCGATTACTGGGGACGGCGCGTGACCGAGCGCAGTGCCGGTCTCGGGGGACTCGCCGAATTCGACTATCTGATGCAGGGGCCGGACGACCGCGCCGGAGCGCTCGGATTCGGCCTGAACGTCGAGCCTCCCGCTCCGCGGCGCCGGTTCAACCGCACGCTCGAGCTTGCAATGCTCCAGCGGGCGGCCGATGTGCCGATCGCCGAAGATCCGGAGCTCGCCGGCTCGGTCGGGCGTCGGCCGAAGAGCTGCGGGTGCTCGGCACATCCATGGGCGGTGCCCGCCCCAAGACGGTGGTTCAGGACGACCAGGGTCTCTGGATCGCAAAATTCGGCCGCAACGACGACCGCTGGAACCATCCGCGTGTCGAGCATGGCATGCTGACGCTCGCCCGGGCACGCGGTCTGGATTTTGCCTCCGCAGGTTCGGTCTTCACAGACACCAGTGCGGCCATCCGGGCCGGGACTTCCGTATCCCGGCCCGGCCCCGCAATTTCCAAACGCGGTCGAACTTCAGATCGTCACGCGAACCACCAGCGATGAGCCGAACGGGCACCGTCACACTCCCAGCTCGCCGCCACGCTCGGGCCATGGCGCACGTTGCTGCGCCGCGCATACACGAAGTTCACGAACAGCGGGATGATGGTCCCGCCGTCGTCACGCGCTATCTGGCACATCTCGCGATACATCTCGGCTCGCCGTGCCTCGTCGAGCTCGGCCTTCGCCTGCAGCAGCAACTCGTTGAAGCGGTCGTTCTTCCAGTGCGCCTCGTTCCAGGGCGCGTCCGCCTTGTACGCCAGGGTGAACATGTTGTCCGGCGTCGGACGCGCGCCCCACTTGACGAACACGAACGGCTTCTTCAGCCAGACGTTCGACCAGTAGCCGTCGGCGGGCTCGCGCACGGGCACGATCTCGATGCCGGCCTGCTTGGCATGCTCGCTGTAGAGCACGACCATGTCGACGGCACCGGACAAGACGCTGTCGGCGGCAGAGAGCTCGACGCGCAGCGACTCCATGCCCGCCTTCTTGAGGTGGTGTCTGGCCCGGTCCGGGTCATACTTTCGCTGCTCGATGTCCGGCCAGTACGGCATGTTCGGAGACACGTGGAAGTCGTTGCCCGGGGTTCCCGTTCCGAACAGCACCTTCTCGACGATGTCCTCGCGGTTGATCGCGTGCTTGAGCGCGAGCCGGACGTCCACGTTGTCGAAGGGCGGATGGTCGCAGAACATCGGCAGCGTGATGGCCGAGCCGCTCGGCACGTTGTCGACCTCGACGTCCGGCCTCCGGCCGAGCAGGGCCAGCGTCTTCAGATCGACCGACGAGATGGCGTCCACGCCGCCGGTGATGATTGCCGTCTGCCGGGCAGCCGGATCGTTGAGAATGGTGATGTCGACACCGTCGAAATACGCGCCTTCGCGATGCCAGCCTTCATGGCGCTCGAGCTTCGCGCCCACACCCGGCTCGTTTTGCACGATCCGGTACGGCCCCGCTCCGATACCGCTCTGCCAGTCGATCGAGCCGTCGTTGTTCGCCGGCAGCATGGTGAGGTGATAGTCGGTCATCACCCAGGGCAGGTCGGCGAACCCCTGGCTGAGCTCGATGACTAGGGTATGGTCGCCGTCCGCCCTGACGTCGGTGACATCGGCGAGAAGGGGCTTGGCAGCCGACGTCGTGTCGTCGCCGCGATGGTGATTGAGCGAAGCCACGGCGTCCCTGGCCGTGAACTTGCGGCCATCATGGAACGTCGCGTTCGGGTTCAGCTCGAATGTCCAGACCTTGGCGTCCGGCGACGCGCTCCATGCATCGGCCATGTCGCCGCCGAGCCCGTTGTCGGACGTGATTTCGGTGAGATAGCTCCGAAAGGTATGGGCCATCTGGATCTCGCTGATCGCCTGGTACTGGCCCGGGTCGAGCGAGTCGCCCGTATTGCCGTCGTGAAGCCCCAGTCGGTACGTCCCGCCCCTTTTCGGCGTATCCGCGGCGGCGTTCCGGCTCCAGAGCGAGGATGCCGCGGTGAGCGTCAGTCCCGCGGCTGTCGCCTGCATCATGAAGTCCCGACGGGAAATCCGGCTCCGCCTGCCGGCGCTCACAATTCGATCCAGACGTTCGCGTAGCTCGGTTGTAGACATGGTTGATGACCTCCTGACTTGTTCCGCCTTGCAGCGACATCTCTCCGACCAAGCGGCAGATGCCGCGCTGTCCGCTTGTCGGGACCAAACCACCTCGGCGACAGGATAACTCACAACTGCAGGACGATAGCCCACCGCGCGTGATTTTTTTGCCTGGCTTCTTCTCTTGTGTAATGTCTCTTGCATCCTCTCCGTGTTGCCTGACGAGCCACGTCCACTCCCGAGGCATTGCTCGTTGCCGGCGACAATGTGCTTACCCGGGGGCTCCCGTGCCGATCCGTTCCGCCTCGCCGGGTGATCTGCGGTGATGGTTCCGGCCCCTGTGTGGCAGGGTGTCCGAAGGTTCGGTCGAATCGACGTGGCGGCGAGACTCCGCGGCCGCAATCGACAGGAACCCACCGGAACGGTCGACGACGAGCCCGTGTCGAACGTGGGGGTTCAGGGTCGATCCGTACTCCGGTGACCCTTGTCGGGAGTGTCTGCGGGGGGCGGAGGCATGGACCCTTCGTCGAGGGCGATGCGGACGCCGTCGTGGAGCGGAACTTCGACGTGCGCCGGTGCGGGCGAAAACCCGGCGAGTACCGAGCCGTGCTCTGCGCACGTTCGGGCCAGCATCCATGCATGCGCCGGGGGGAACGACGGGCGCACGATCATCGCGTGCGCACCGAAACGCCACAGGGTGCGGACTTCGACCGGGCTGCGAAATGGCGGTCCGCCCCTCCCGAGCGCCACGGCATCCTCGACCGAAAGCAGGACGATCCGAATCTGGTCCGTCGCGAGCAGATCCGCCAGTCGCCGGCGGGTGCGTGCCCGAGCGACTCGGGCGCTGGCCTCGGGGAGGTGCTCCTCGAGGAACGCCTGGATCGCCTTCGCCTTCGGGTAGGACGCAGGATCCTCGCGGGAGGCACCAATCATGAGATGGCGCTGGCGATAAACCTTCCACTGGCGGTAGGGGGTGTGGGCGAGAAGCGCCCGGCCCGGGACGAGCAACGCCGCGCCGGCGAGAGCGGCGGCGAGGAGGGCACGCCGGCCGGCGTGCCCTCCGGGGTGTGACGGTCCGCTCAGTTGCGGAACTTGTCGAATACGTCGAGGTTCAGGACGGCCGTCACGATGTAGTTCGGGACGTCCACGACCTGTCCGACGCGAAGATCCACCGCGACGCTGGCCAGGATGTACGCCTGCTCGCGGGTCAGCCCGTGCTCGGCCTGGATGTAGTCGAGCATCTGGATGAGCGCGTGACGGGCCGCGAGAGTGAGGTCCTCGCTCAGGTTCTCGAGGGCGCCGATCTTCTCCGACTCCAGGTAGGTCACGTAGACCGGAACCTCGCCCGCGGTCTTGAGCGGCAAGCCGATCGTCTGATGGAAGCGCGTGGGCTCGATGTCGCGGATTTCGTCGTTGCCCGATACGTGAGGAGCGACCATGCCTTCGGCCCCGCCCGCGACGATGCGGGTGCGCACCGTGACCACCCCGCCAATCTCGATGGCGGTGCCGGACACCTCCCCGTCGCCCTGGGCGTAGTGCACGTCGCCGACGAACAGTCCGCAGCCGTCCACGAAGCAGGGGAAGGTGATTTTCGTTCCGACCTGCGTCTGCTGCACGTCCATGTTGCCGCCGTTCTCGCGCGGCGGGATGGTGCGCAGGCAGTCGTCCTTGTGGCTGCCCTCGGGGCCGCAGACCGCGGCGGGATGCGCGCCGGCGGGTTGCGGGGCGAGCGCGATACCGCCGGCCTCTGCAAGTGCCGTCTCACGGGCCTTCCAGGCCTGGACTTCCGGTTCGCCGGGGAGCACGCCGATGGATCCCGGAAACGCCTCGTAGGGCACGGTGATTCCGGGCATCTGATCGGACACCGCGCCGCGTGCGGTCAGACGCCAGTTGACAATGTGGGGATCGGGATAGAGATCGCGCAGGAACCCGAATCCGGGGACGATCAGGGTGTAGCCGTACTCGTCCGGGTCGATGGCGAGCAGCTCGACCTCCAGCGCGTCGCCGCGCTTCGCGCCGTTGATGTGGACCGGTCCGGTCATGGGGTGGACGAGGTTGAGATCGAGGGCCGCCATGTCGTCGGCGATCGAATCGAGGGTGAGATCGGAATCGAGCGCGTCGCGGGTGTGGATGACGATGACATCGCCCGGGTCCGCGTTCGCCACCGCGGGAATCGCCGGGTGATAGCGGTTCATGCAGTTCGGATCGTCGGCACAGTGATTGCCCTGCTTGGCCACCTCGACGGTGGTCGCCCAGCGTACGTCGGTGGTGTCGCCGAGCGCCGGCAGCGCCACGGCGGCAAGAATGGGTCCAAGAACGGCGAGCGTCAGTGTTCGCATGGTGGTTTCCTCCCGCGCCGATCCACCGGGACCGGTGCATGGTGTTGTCATGTTCCGCGGACAGGCAACCTAAGAAAATGCAGCCTCGTTGTCCAGCGACCGTGTACGACCCGTCGCCCGGCGACGCGCATTCGCCGCTCGTCTATGATCGAGGCCGCACCCGAGAACCAGCCCGAGGAGCCGCACAATGGCGGACGTGTACGAGCAGCGCAGCTACGCCCAGGTACCCATCGGTTTCGGCCAGAAGCCCGGGATCGTGGTGGTCGACTTTCAGACGGGATTCACCGATGCGCAGTACCCCCTGGGCGGCGCACCCCTGGTCATGCGCGGTGTGGAGAACACGCAGCGCCTGCTACAGAAGGCACGTGAGTGCGGCGTTCCCGTCGCCAATTGCTACACCGCCTACCACAACGAGGAAGAGATGCCGTACTGGAAGGTCGGGGCGGTGCGCGAGACCTTCATTCATGGCCATCCCTGCACGGAGCTGGACCCGCGAATCTACGACCCGGACCACGACATCAGGATCTGCAAGAGCGCCGGCTCCATATTCTTCGACACCACGGTCGCCTCGTACTTCGTCAAGCAGCGCGTGGACACCGTCATCGTGACCGGCTGCGTGACCAGCGGCTGCATTCGCGCTTCCGTGAGCGACAGCTTCAGCTACCGCTTCCGCACCATCGTTCCCGAAGACTGCGTGGGCGACTACGACGAGAGGCCGCACCAGGACAATCTGCGCGACATGTCCCGGCGCTATGCCGACGTCTCCGATGCGGACGCGTGCATCGAGTACATCGAGGACTGGCGCCGCCGAAACGCCGCCTGATGCGGCTCAGACCTCGAGCGTCGTCGCGAGCCGACGCGCGATGCCCGTGAAGTCCGCGTCCGTCCCCGGGGCGCCGGCGAGCAGCGCGCCGATCGGCAGCCCGTTTTCGTCCGCACCCACGTTCACCGTCACCAGTGGTCCGCCGAGCGCGGTCCAGGGCGCGATGTAGCGGGGGTCGCCGGTCCACGCGAGACCCGCCGGCGCGGTATCGGGCGCGGCCGGCCACAGCACCGCGTGGGCGTCCGCGACCGACGCGTACAGCCGGTCGCGAGTGACGGTCAGCGACCGGCACATGCTCCGGTACTCGTCGTCGCCCATGGCGGTACCCGTCTCGATCGCCTCGCGCAGCTTTTCGCCCACCTGCTCGCGGGGCAGGTCCAGCAGCGCCCGGTGAACCCGCCCGGTCTGGTACAGCATGCAGCGCTGCTGCTCGCCGCACAGCGTCTCGAAGGAAACGCACGCGTCTCGCGCCAGCACTTCGTGTCCGGCGTCGCGCAACCGGTCCGCCGCTGACTCCATCGCCTCGTGTACGGCAGGCACGGACTGTGCGAGGAACGGATCGTTCAGCGCGATCACGGTGAGGCGCTCGTTTCCGGAACCGGTCCGTGCATTCGAACCCCGATACGCCGCATGGGCCGGGCACAGTGCTTCGAACAGGGCGGCCGCATCCGCGACGCGGTAGCCGAAGAAACCGACGGTGTCGAACATGGGCGCGAGCGGTGCGACGCCGAACGTGGACAGCAGTCCCGTGCTGGGCTTGAAGGCTGCGATGCCGCAGTAGGCGGCGGGCCGGTTGACGGATGCCACCGTCTGCGTCCCGGTGGCGGCCGGGACGCATCCGGAAGCCACTGCCGCGGCGGAGCCGCTGCTGGAGCCGCCGGGCGTGTGGTCCGTGTGATGGGGATTGCGCGCGGGTGACGGGTCGAAGAAGGCGTACTCGGTGGTGTGCGCCTTGCCAAGCATCACTGCGCCCGCGGTGCGCAGCGCCGCGACCACTTCCGCGTCGGCGGTGGCAGGTGCGCGATCCTGCAGCGCGCGGCTGTTGCAACGGGTGGGGAGGCCCTCCACGTCCATGACGTCCTTGATCGCCACCGGGAGCCCGTGGAGCGGGCCGCGGAATCGCCCCCGGGCTGCCTCCCGATCGAGTGTCCGGGCGTCTTCGAGGGCGCGCTCCGTGTCGACCACCCGCCATGCCTCCACGTGAGCGTCGATTCGGGCGATGCGATCGAGGCAACGCGCCACCAGGGCCTCCGACGACAGCCGGCCGGTGCGCATGGTCTCCACCAGCGACTCGATGCGTCCAGGGTCTTCGACGAAGCGCCGAGGAGTGTTCGTCAGTCCGGATTCGTTCGGGGAAGCGTCATCGGTCATCGAGGGAATCCTTCCTGTCTTCGCGGTTCCGGGGCCGCCGCATCGGTCTGCCTCGCACGCCACGGGGGTCGTCGCCGCGACCGCCTCAGTCGTTGGCCAACGCGGGGAGCCCGTTCAGGTACGCCAGCACGTTCTCCAGCGGCTCGACGTCGCCGAACTTGGCGTCGATGTCGAACAGGTTCCACTCCACCACTCCGGGCACCCGGTCGCCCACCGCCTCGCGTACCACGATGGGCCGGAACCCGTCGGCGATGGCGTCCTCGGTGGAGTGTCGCACGCAGCCCGCCATGGTCACCCCGGTGATGATCACGGTGTCCACGCGCTGCGAGCGCAGGTATCCGGCGAGGTAGGTGCCGTGAAAGGCGCTGGCTCGCTTCTTGACGATGACCTGCTCGCCGGGCTGCGGGTCCAGGCGGTCGTCGATGCTGGCCGCCTCGGAACCCTGCAACAGGGTCTCCACCGGGATCTTCAGGTGCCACAGGCCGGTGTCCGAGCGCGGCCCGGTGGGGTCCTGGTAGGCGGTGGTGGTGAAGACGATGGGGATGCGCTTCTCTCGGGCCGCTGCGAGCAGAGCCTGGGTGGCCGGAATGATCTCCTCCATGTTGTCGCAGGTGAAGGCGTGGTCCGGCCGGGTCCAGGCGTTGGCCATGTCGATGACCACAAGGGCGGGGCGGGTGCCGTAGCCGATGCGGCGCTGGAAGCCGCGGTCGCGGTAGAACTCGGAGTCGGCCGCGAAGATGGTCTCGAGCGCCGCCTTGACCTCCGGTGAAGTGATTGCCATCGGGTTGTCTCCCTCGCTTCGAAGCGCACCGCGCCGCACATGCAGCCGCCGGTCCTGGTATCGACCATTGCCGTTCTCCATGCGTCGCGGGGGCGCCGAGCCGGGGTGGAGGACGCCGCGGTGCGCTGCCTGCGGCGAGGCGCCCTGGGAATTCGGATGCGGCCCCTCGTGCGTTCCCCAACCTCAGGCGCTCTCGTAGAGCCTCGTGAGCACGAACTCGCGGTGCCCGAGCGCCTCCGCCGCGGTCAGTCTCCCGTTGGCGGTGCGGAGCATCATCGAGAGCAACGCTTCGCCCGCGTCGTCGGGCGTCATCTCCTTGCGCAGCAGGCCGGACACGTCGACGTCGACATGCTCGCTCATGGTGCGCACCGTGCGCGGGTTCGCGCAGATCTTGATGTTGGGCAGGACGGGATTGCCGATGATGTTGCCCTGACCGGTGGGGAAGAAGTGCACCACGAAGCCCGACGCCGCGCACAGGGTCACCATCTCCGCCGCGGCCGACGACGAATCCATGAACCACAGCCCCGGGCCGTCGGGTCTCTCCGCCTTGTCGAGCACTCCGTCGATCAGGCACTCGCGGCCGATCTTCTGGATGTTGCCGAGCGCCTTCTCCTCGATGGTGGTGAGCCCGCCCGCGATGTTGCCCTTGGTGGGCTGGGATTCGGACAGGTCGCTGGTCTTGTGCCGCTCGACGAGATCCTGGTAGCGGTTGAACATGTACATGAATCGCTCGCGCACCTCGGGGGTGCGGCATCGGTCCGCGACCAGGTGCTCGCCGCCGGTAATTTCGGTGGTTTCTCCGAACACCAGCGTGGTGCCGTGCCGGTAGAGCTTGTCGAAGGCGTTGCCGACGGTGGGGTTGGCGCCGCAGCCCGAGGTGGTGTCCGACTCGCCGCACTTGGTGGACACCCACAGGTCGGACAGCGGTGCCTCCTCGCGTACGAGTTCCGACGCCCATTGCACATACTCGCGCGCGGTCTTCGAGGCCTTCATGATGGTCTCGTGGTCGCCGTGCAGCTCGATGCCGTAGCCGGTGACCGGTTTGCCGGTCTCCGCGATGCCGTCCACGACCCTCTGCGTCCAGCCTTCCTCGATGCCGATGACCACCACCGCGGCCACGTTGGGATTGGCACCGGTGCCGATGAGGGTGCGAAAGTGGAGTTCGAGGTCCGCCCCGAACTGGAGCCGCCCGTAGGGGTGCGGGATTGCCATCGCGCCCTTGATGTTGTTCCCCACCGCCTCGCAGGCCGCGTTCGAGAGGTCGTCGACGGGGAGGATGATGACGTGGTTGCGCACGCCCACGCGTGCGTTTTCGCGGCGGTAGCCCCGGAACGTCGCGTTCGCCAGATCCATTGCCATGAGATCGCCTCCTACCAGCGCTTGGTCTTGATGTTGTGCACGTGGGCGTGCTCGCCCACCGCGATGTCCGCCACCACCCGGCCGATGTCGACGCCGTACTTGATGACGGTTTCGCCGGTCTTCATCGGCTTGATCGCGAGCTTGTGGCCGATGGGGATGTCGCTCGCCGCCCTGAAGGCGATGTCCCTGTCCTGATCCATGATCCAGCCGGTGAGCTCCGCACCGGACTTCACTCCCTCGACGACGACTACTCCAACGCTGTCGCCCTCGTCATGCACCACGAAATCGATCATCACGTTCCTCCGCTACCGATATGTACGTCCGCCACGTCCAGTGCGTCGTCCGAATGGGACCGAATGCCTGCCGATTCGGACGAGGACGAGAGTATCTTTGTCCCGGCCGCGGATCCGCAACCAGTCCGGTTCGACACGGCCGCCCTCAGCGATTCTCGTTCGAGGCCGGAAGGTAGCCCTTCCCGCCCGCATACTTGCGCTCCACTGCCTCGCTCGGAAGGTACTTCTCCTCGAGCGCACGCACGGTGCCGATTCCGGAGAACTCGTACCAGTTCTCGATCGACTTGCCGCGGAGCGTGGCGATATGGTCGACCTCGTGCGCGGTGCCGCGGGCGGCAAGTCCGAAGAGAAACTCCTGCATCGCCTGCACTCCGGCGCGCAGCACCGCCAGGGGAAAGATCACCAGGTTGAACCCGATGTCCTCGACGGTCTCGAGCTGCAGCTTCGGCGTGGTCCTCTTCACCGCGTACCCGCCCATGTTCATCATCTTCGGACACGGAACCTCGGCCGCGAAGCGGCGAATCTCCTCCTCGGACAGGAGCGCATCGGGGAACACGACATCGGCACCGGCCTCGTGGTAGCGGTTGGCCCGTGCGATCGCCTCGTCCAGGCCCGCCGGTCCGCGCGCGTCGGTTCTCGCGATGATCACGAAGTCGGGATCGCGACGCGCGTCGACCGCGGCGTTCAGCTTGCCGATCATCTCTTCGGCGGAGACGAGTTCCTTGCCGACGATATGCCCGCAGCGCTTGGGGTTGATCTGATCTTCGATGTGGATTGCGGCCACCCCGGCGCTTTCGAACTCGCGCACGGTGCGCATCACGTTGATTGCGTTGCCGTAGCCCGTGTCCGCGTCGGAGATCACGGGTACGTCGACCGCCTCCGCCAGGTAGTGCGCCATGGTCGTCATCTCGCCCTGCGTGGCGAGACCCACGTCGGGCTGACCGAGAAGCGTGTTCACGACCCCCGAGCCGGTCATGTAGACCGCCGGGAATCCCGCGTCCTCGACGAGTTGCGCAACCAGCGCGTTGTGCGCGCCCGGTGCGACCAAGAGACGGTTCGAGGTCAGCTTCTCCCGCAGGTCCCGTCGTTTCTCCTTCGCATCACGCATGGCCGTCTCCCCCCTCGGCGGGGGCAGGCCCCGCGCATCGAAATCGGTCGGATGCCCCCGGGTCTCGCGGGAATATCGCGCGGTGGCGGCGTCCGTGGGTCGGCGCAAGAACATACAGCAACTCTTCGAACTGCCGTGAGAGTTCGACTCACGGGCAACCTCGCCCGTCGGTCTCGGAAAAGCGTTCACGACCGCGGGCAATCGCCTGCCTCGGCGCCGGCGACGAAAGCCCCGGTGCGTCCACCGAAAACAGGGCGCCATCCCCGATCTCCCCCGGCTTCGGATTCGTCACTCGTGGAATCCAGGCCTGCCCTTCGGGCCTGCTTCGCATCGAACGAATCCGGTCACTGGCTCTCCAGGTGGTTTGAATGGCAAGCTCCGGCGGTGGGGTGCGGGTGGGACCACGTCCGTCCGGTGACTCTGCGCACAGTCCATTTCAGCGAGCGGACCCATGCCCGGAAACGAGGATTTTCAGCCGATCGACCCTGCCGTCGTGCCGCGCTTCGCGGACATCGCCACCTTCATGCGCACCCGCCGCCACGAAATTTCCGATGCGGTCGACATCGGTCTCGTCGGGGTGCCGTTCGACATCGGGCTCAACTACCGCTCCGGTGCCCGCCAGGGACCGGCCGGGGTGCGCGAGGCGTCACGGGTGATCCGCCGCGTGCATCCGTCGAGCTTCGTCCGGCCGTTCGAAATCTGCAACGTCGCCGATCTCGGCGACGCTCCGGTCAACCCGATGAACAAGGACAAGTCGATCGAGATGATCGAGACGTACTTCGCCGATCTGCGCCGCCACGGCATCGTCCCCATCGCGATCGGCGGCGACCACACCATCCCGCTCCCAATCCTGCGCGCCCTCGCTGCCGACCGCCCGGTCGGGGTGCTGCACTTCGACGCGCACGCGGACACCCTCGACGAGATCTGCGGGGACAAGGTGAATCATGCGACGTTCCTGCGCCGCGGCCACGAGGAGGGGCTGGTCGACCCGGTGCGGGTCATCCAGATCGGGATGCGCGGCAGCCGCTTCGACGAACACGACATCGAGTTCGGCTACGACGTCGGCTATACCATCGTCACCATGGACGAGTACGAGGAGATGGGCCGGGCCGCGGTGATCCGGAAGATCGACGAGGTGCTGGGCGACGGACCGGTGTACATCTCGCTCGACATCGACGGCCTCGACCCCGCCTTTCTTCCGGGCACCGGAGTGCCGGAGATCGGCGGCATCGTTCCCCGGGACGCGCAAGTCATCCTGCGCTCGCTGCGCGGACGCGAGATCGTCGGCGCCGACATCAGCGAGGTGTCGCCGTGCTTCGACCCCACCGGGATCACCTGCATCACCGTGGCCAACCTGATGTTCGAGATGCTCTGCGTCATCGCCGACGGCATCGCGGCGCGGCGGTGACCCGTTCCCGGGCACCGGGGGGACGTCGCTCGGTCGCGCGGACCGGGCCTGCAAAGGGAGATCGGTCATTTCGCTCTCACGGTGCTTGCTCCCGCAGTAGTGGGGGATCGGGAATTCGGACCTCCGACTCCGGGTGCGCCCACAGTCGCGGCATGCAGTGACGGCAGTGTCGAGACCACCATCGACGAAATGAAGTGACCGCGGCGCGTACACTCGGACCCGCACCCGAGAATCCGAGACGGCGGAGATCGCGAGACCATGGAGTTCAGCCACTTCCTTTCGAGCTACTACCCCGACCCGTCGTACGGCGGCAAGCGTCTCTTCGCCGACATGGTCGAGCAGGCAGTCACCGCCGAGCGACTCGGGTATCGCAGCATCACCATCCCCGAACATCACCTGATCAACATCCTTCTGACGCCGTCGCCGTTGCAGATGGCGGTCAAGGTCGCGAGCGTGACCGAGCGGCTCGATCTGGTGACCTCGGTGGCGGTGCTGCCCATCCGCGACATGCGGGTCTTCGCCGGCGAGGTCGCCCAGGCCGACATCCTGACCGACGGCCGGCTCGTGCTCGGGGTGGGCCGAGGGGCCTTCGGCTACGAGATGGGGCGGCTCGGCAGCCCGATCGAGGACAGCCGCGAGAAGTTCGACGAGTCGCTCGACGTGCTCCTGGCGCTGCTCACCCGCGAGGACGTCGCGTGGAGCGGCAAGTACTACGACTTCGAGCCGCTCACCATCATGCCTCGTCCACTGACCCGTCCGAGGCCGCGCATGATGATTGCCTCGGTGAGCCCCGAGGGCATCTCGGCCATGACCCGGCGGGGGTTCGACATCCAGACCACGCCGCTCGCGGGCGACGACGATCTGTTCCTCCGTCAGGTGGGTGCCCACAAGGAGGCGAAATCGGAGATGGGTGAAGCCGGGGCCGGGTTGCGCATCATGTTGTCGCGCATCATCTACTGCGCGCGCGACGCCGCCGACGCCCGCGACAAGCTCGAGCGCGCCTACGAGTACTACAAGCGCTTCACCAACGTGCGCGAGCGCAACCCCGCGGTGGTCAACCGGGGCTGCATCGAGCCGCTGCCCTACCGCCAGACCATCGAGGAGCTCGACGCGAACCTGATCATCTGTCCTCCGGCGGAGATGATCGACCGGCTGGCGCCGTACCACGAGGTAGGGATCGACGAGCTCATCCTCAGTTCCAACCTCGGCCAGCCGCAGGCCGAGCACATCGCCGCGATGGAACGGTTCGCGTCGGAGGTGATGCCGCACTTCACCGGGGAGCGGGAACCCGAAGGACGGGAGAGGGCAGGCTGACGGGCGCCGCCCAGAGACTGCTCCAGGCGCGTTACGCCATCAGATCCAGGGCAGTGACGATGACGACGATGGCCCCGCCCTGAATCCACAGAGCGCGGTGCATGCGTGCTTCGAGGCTTGCGATTTCGCCCTTCAGCATGGCGATGTCGGACTTCGTGGCGCATTCGCCGGTCTGGCTGATTGCCGACACGATGGCCTCCGCTTGCGTGCGTTCGACGCCGGCGGCTTCGAGAGCGCGGGCGGCGCTGAAGGCGTCGAACGGAGAAGACGTCATGATCCGTGTCCCGCCGGAACCGGTTCCGGAGCCTGGACGGCATCGGATCGTCCCGAGGATTGCCGGGAACCGCGCCGGAGGCGGACTCGAAGTGATGAAGTACGCTGCATGGACGTAGTGTAGCGCCGCTTCGACCGCAGTAGTGTCGACTCGGGTGACGCGGTTGGCAGGCGAGGGGAGCTTGCAGTGTGCGCCGGCGCCCCGTCTCGATCCGTCTCCGGCGCACACGCCTGTGCCGGGACGGATCGCGCGGGTGGAATGAGGAGTCCCGTCGAGCTGCGCCGCGTCATTCCCGCGAAGCTCGTCCCGGCGGTGGCGAGGAGTGTGAAGTCGTCGTCGGCGCCGGCGCGAGCTCGAACACCGTGATCTCGTTCGCCGAGCCGAGCCGCATCGTCGGTCCCCACGTACCGGTGCCGGGGGAGACGTAGAGCACCATCCCCTCGACGTCGAAGCGCCCGGCGATGCGAGGAAAGTAGCGCTTCACGATTCGGTCGAACGGCACGATCTGGCCGTTGTGGGTGTGCCCGCAGAGCATCAGGTCGACGCCGGCGCGCGCGGCGTCCTCGACCCCGTCGGGGCGGTGGTACATGAGGATCGTGAACGGGCTCTCATCGCTCCTCGTGGTCCCGATTTGTTCGAGCACGCGCGCGACCTGGTCCCGCGCCTCCGCGTCGTCGATGCCGATGATGCGCATCGTCCCCCAGTGAGCCTGCGCGTCGCGGAGCACCGTCACCCCCAGCGCCTCGAGCCGCGCGCAGACCGCATCGCTGCCGATGTACCTCTCGTGGTTGCCGGTCGCGAAGAAGGCCGGAGCGGACAGGGCGCCGACGGAATCCAGCACCTCCGGGGGCAGCTTCATGAGGTCGATGAGGTCGCCGGTCACGAGCACCGCATCCGGCGCGAGCGCGTTGACCCGGCGCACGATTCGCGCAAGGAAGCCCGCGCCTCGCGAGCCGACGTGGATGTCGCTCACCTGCGCGAGCCGCACCGGTCGATCGAGCTTCGGCGACGAGAGCTCGATGCGCCGCACCGCGATCCGGTGCGCGTTCACGATGCTCCAGACCGCGAGCGGCACCCAGACCGCGGCGAGCAGCGCCGCGGCGGCGCCGTGCGGCAGTCCGATCAGGCGCAGCAGGTGGACCGGCGCGACGACACACAGCAACAGGAAGCCGAGTCCCACCCACAGGTAGACGGCCCGTTGCAGCCACCGGGTCCAGGGGTTGCGCCGGACCTGGTGAACGAGCCACCCGACCGCGGGTCCGGCCAGCAGCACGAGCAGCTCGGGGGTGCCCGGATGCCACGCGGGCACCATCAGCCACGCCGCCGCGATCTGCGCGTAGCCGAAGATGAGGTAGTAGACGGAGACGACGACGAGCAGTCGGCGCATGCGTTCAACCGGGGTGGGTCGTACGAACGGGGATGGACGTTCGCCCGCCGGGCGGGTAGAACGCGGAGTCCGGCCGGCGGGTGCCGCGGCCGGCGCATTCGGAGCCGTCACCGCGGGAGGCCGCGGCGTCTTGCCGGCAGGGGAGTGCGCTCATGTCGTCGTCACGTTCGTCCGGTCAGGCGGGCGGGAAAGTCACCGCCCGCCGGTGGTCACGCGGGCGAGGCATCCGTCGCCCGCGGGGGGAGCATACGCAATGCCGGAGAGGATTATCGCCGTCTTCCACAGCCGGGAGCCCGACCCCGGCAAGGTCGCCGACGGTCTCGCCGCCCGGGGCTACGAGCTCGACGGCCGCAGGCCCTGTCACGGAGAGACGCTGCCCGAGGACCTGGCGCAGTACGCCGCCGCCATCGTGTTCGGCGGGCCGCAGAGCGCGAACGACGACCACGACCCCGGCATCCGCGCCGAGCTCGACTGGCTCGAACGGACCGCGCTGCCGAGCGGCAAGCCGGTGCTCGGCATCTGCCTCGGCGCCCAGCAGATCGCCCGGGTGCTCGGTGCCCGGGTCGGCGCCCGTCCCGACGGCCAGGTCGAGATCGGCTACTACGAAGTGCGCCCGACCGGGCAGTGTCCGCGGTTCCTCGCGGCCCCCACGATGTTCTACCAGTGGCACCAGGAGACGTTCGAGATCCCGCGCGACGCGGTGCATCTGGCCGGGAACGACCTGTTTCCGGGTCAGGCGTTTCGATACCGGGAGCACGTGTACGGCATCGAGTTCCATCCCGAGATGACCCTGGAGCTGATCGAGCTGTGGTGCGGTCCGCACGAGGGGGCGGCGAGGCTGGATCGTCCCAACGCGCAAGGGCGTGCGGCCCAGCTAGAGGGCTACGCGCGTCATGCGGACGCCAGCGATCGGTGGCTCGACGGGTTTCTCGACCAGTTTCTCGGTCGGCCCTGACGGTGCGCCGAGCCCTCCGGCGGTGCTCGGGAATCTCCCGGAGCGGGCCCGGTCGTGCGGAGAGCGCGGCCGGCCTCCCCGGAGCCGCGGCGGCCTCCGGGCGCCGGTGAATTTCGGGGCCGGCATCGCACCGCCGAACCGGGAGGAGGAGCATGTACTACCTGGGCGTCGATACCGGCGGCACCTTCACCGACTTCGTCGCACTGAACGCCCGCTCGGGAGGCATCACGACCTTCAAGGTGCCCTCCGTGCCGGAAGACCCGGCCCGCGCCGTGCTGGCCGGGCTCGAGCGCCTGCGCGACGCTTGCGGGATCGACCCGTCGCGGATCGTCCGTTTCATCTTCGGGACCACGGTGGCGACGAACGCGGTGCTGGAGCACAAGGGCGCCAGGACCGCCCTCGTCGCGACCAGGGGCACGCGGGACGTCATCGAGATTCAGCGCCTGTGGCGCAGCCACCTCTTCGACCTCTACATCCGGAAGCCACCCCCGCTGGTGCCTCGGCGCTGGCGCTTCGAGGTGGAAGAGCGTATCGGCGCCCGGGGCGAGGTGGTGACGCCCCTGACCGATGAAGAGGCCGCGCGCATCGCCACGCTGATTGCCGAGGGTGGTTTCGAGTCGGTGGCGGTGTGCGGCCTGTTCTCGTTTCTCGGTCCAGCGCACGAACGAAGGCTGCGCGACGCCATCGCGGCGGCCGCGCCCGACGTGCCGATCTCCATCTCCTCCGAGGTCTCTCCGGAGTTCCGGGAGTACGAGCGAGCCACCACGACGGTCATGAACGCCTACGTGATGCCGCCAATCGCTCGCCTGGCCGGTCGACTGGAAACCATCGCCGGCGAGACCGGCTGCGCGGGGCAGGTTCGGATCATGCAGTCCAACGGGGGACTGATGAGCGTCGCCACCGCGCGGCGTCACCCGGTGCGCACCCTGCTGTCGGGTCCCGCCGGCGGGGTGGTGGGCGCGGTCGGCGTGGCCAAGGCGGCGGGGTTCGAAGACGTCATCGCCATGGACATGGGCGGTACCAGCCTCGACATCTGCCTGGTGCGCGGCGCAGCGATCGCTCTGTCCACCGAGGGCCGGGTCGGCGACTATCCGGTGCAGGTGCCGCAGGTCGACGTCCACACCATCGGCGCCGGCGGCGGCAGCGTCGCCCGGGTAGTCCGCGGAGCGCTCAAGGTCGGACCCGAGAGCGCGGGGGCGAACCCGGGTCCGGCGTGCTACGGCAAGGGCGGAGTTCAACCGACCAGCACCGACGCCGCGGTGACGCTCGGGTACATCGATCCGGCGTACTTCGCGGACGGCGAGATGCGCCTGGACGTCGACGCCGCCCGCCATGCGATCGAGGAACGGATCGGTCGTCCGCTGGCGATGGACGCGGACGAAGCCGCGCTCGCCATCGTCCGGGTCCAGGTTGCGGAGATGGTCATCGGCATCCGTGCGGTTTCGGTGGAGAGAGGCCGGGACCCGCGCGATTTCGCCCTGCTGCCCTTCGGAGGAGCGGGCTCGCTCTACGCGGGGCTGATCGCCGAGGATCTCGGCATCGAGCACATCTTCGTACCCACCGAGCCCGGGGTGCTCTCGGCCCTGGGCATGCTGCTGACGGACGTGAAGTACACCGACGTCGTGACGCGCCTGATGGATAGCGACACGGCGTCGGCAGCCGCCCTCGATCGAATCTACGAGTCGCTCGAACGCAACCTGGGCCGGGAACTGGACGGGGAGGGTCTCGGCGCGGATGCGGTTCGCTTCGAGCGGTCCTGCGACATGCGCTATCGCGGACAAGCCTACGAGATCAACGTACCGGTGCCCGGGGTTGCGGCGCACGGGCGGGTGGCGGCGATGACCGGCGCCTTCCATGCGCTGCACCGCAGTCTCTACGGCCAGGCGGCGGAGGGTGACCCCGTCGAGTTCGTCAACTACCGGGTGACCGCAATCGGCGAGATTCGAAAGCCGGAGCTGAGGCGGCGCGATGGCGGCGCCGGCCGGACCGCGCCCAGAGGGGTGCGACGGGCCTGTTTCCCTCGCGCCGGCCGGATCGAGACTCCGGTGTTCGAACGCGCCGATCTCGCGCCGGGGGCCGAGCTTTCGGGTCCGGCTCTGGTCGAGGAGCCGGGAGCCACCGTCGTCCTTTTTCCCGGTCACCACCTGGTTGTCGACCACCTCGGCAATCTGACGGTGCGAGCGAGACCGGACGCACGAGGGAGGGCAGGCGCGTGAGCAAGCCGGATCCGGTCTCCATCGAGGTGGTCGGGAACTACCTCGTCTCGGCGGTGCGCGAGATGAACACGACCCTGCGGCGCACCGCCTACTCGACGATTCTCCGCGAGAGCATGGATTCTTCCACGGCGCTGTTCGATCCGCGCGGCCAGATGATCGGCCAGGCCGACCACGTTCCTTCGCACCAGGGAAGCCTCGCCATGGCGGCGCGCATGATCGCCGCGGACATCCGGCTCGACCCGGAAGACGTTGTCATCCTCAACCATCCCTACGAGGGTGGCACCCATCACCCGGACATCATGATCTTCAAGCCGGTCTTCCACGACGGGCACCTGGTCGCGATCGCCGCGGCGCTGGGCCACCACATCGACGTCGGAGGACGCTCGCCCGGCTCGATCTCCACCGACGCCCGCGACGTCTTCGAGGAGGGGCTGATGATCCCGCCCCTGAAGCTCTACCGAAAGGGCGAGCCGGTGCCCGAAATCCTGCGCATGATCGAGGCCAACATCCGGGTGCCGGAGAAGACCCTGGGCGACATCCGGGCCGAGATCGGGGCGGTGACGGTCGGCGAGCGACGCTATCTCGAACTCGTCGAACGCTATGGTCGCGACGAGCTGGCCGAGATCGTGGCGGGGGTGCTGGACCGTTCCGAGACCCTCATGCGCGAGGACCTCGCGAAGCTGCCCGACGGCAGCTACTGCGCCGAGGGTTTCCTGGATTCGGACGGCATCGTCGACGCGCCGGTACGAATCTTCGTCACCGTCACCCTGAAGGGCGGGAGCGCCGTCGTCGACTTCACCGGGACGGACCCGCAGCTCAAGGGACCGTTCAACTGCTCCCACAGCTCGGTCTACTCGGCCGTCTATGCCGGCATCCGCTACCTGACCAACCCCGTCATCCGGCAGAACGAGGGCTGCTTCCGCCCCATCGAGATCGTCCGGCCGCAAGGCACGGTGGTGAACCCCGTCAGGCCCGCGCCGGTGAGCGGCCGCTTCACGACCCTCGAACGCATCGCCGACACCATCGTGCAGGCCGTCAACCATGCGCGTGGCGAGGACCAGGTGGGCAGCGGTCTGGCCTGCGTGTGCTCGTTCGCGGCAAACGGCACCTGTCCGGACTCGTCCCGCCGCTTCGTGTGTTTCGAGATCTTCGGCGGCGGCTGGGGCGGGACGATGCGGGGCGACGGTCTGTCGGCGTCCTTCGGCCTGATGGCGAACTCCTACGACACGCCGATCGAGGCGGTGGAGTCGGAGTACCCGCTGCGCGTGGAGAACTACAACCTGGTGACCGACAGCGGCGGGCCGGGCCGGAACCGCGGAGGGCTCGGCCACTATCGGCACACCCGGTACCTGCACGGCGAGGGTTACTACACCAACCGGTCCGAAACCTCGAAGTTCCCGCCGAAGGGGGTGCTGGGCGGCAGACCGGGGGCGGCCTCGAAGCAGCGCCTGGTCCGGGCGGACGGGACGGTCGAGGACCTGCCGTCCAAGATCACCAACGTCTCGATCCATGCCGGCGACCTGATCTGGATGTCGGAGCCGGGCGGAGGCGGCTACGGCGATCCCCTGGACCGTGAGCCCGAGCGGGTGCTGGAAGACCTGCTCGACGAGAAGATCAGCCCCGAGGCGTGCCGCGACGTCTACGGCGTCGTGGTGGTAAACGGGGAGCTGGATCTCGCGGCGACGGCGGCCCGGCGCGCGGAGTTCGGGGGCGTCTGACCGCGCGGGTTCGTGGGCTCGCGAATCGAGGGCACGAGTTCGTCCGGCGGGCCACTACGCGGCCTGTGGCGTCACAGTCGAATCCGCAGGCCCGAGCCGATGACGCCCGAGGCCCGAATTCCGTCCCCATGTCGGGCTCGTCGTCTCTCGATTTGCGCACCCGGCCGATCCCGGCAGTCGCCCGCTTCATGGGACGCAGCGTGCCGATCGGCTCGCACGTCGCGAGCGGGCGGCTCGGCGCCTGGGTTTCGCAACAGCCCGAGAAGTCCTCCGAGGAGCGGGATCGGAATCTTCCGTCACTCGTCTCCCATGCCGAACACGTGGAGCACGAACGCGTAGACGAGCGCCGTCTCCTTCAGCCGGTCGAACCGTCCCGCCGCTCCACCGTGCCCCGCCTCCATGTTGGTGTGCAGCACGAGCAGGCGTTCGTCGGTCTTCGTCGCGCGCAGCTTCGCCACCCACTTTGCGGGTTCCCAGTAGGTGACGCGAGGGTCGGTGAGACCGGCGGTAGCGATGATGTGCGGGTATGCCTTCGCTTCGACGTTGTCGTAGGGGCTGTAGGCGGCGATGCAGTCGTACGCGGCCTCGCTCTCGATCGGATTGCCCCATTCCGGCCACTCCGGCGGGGTGAGCGGCAGGGTGTCGTCGCAGATGGTGTTGAGCACGTCGACGAACGGCACTTCGGCGATGACCGCGTGGAACAGCTCCGGCGCCATGTTCGTGCTCGCCCCGACCAGCAGGCCCCCGGCGCTGCCGCCGTGAATGGCGATGCGGCCGCGGCGGGTGAAATCCCGATCGGCGAGCGCGTGGGCGGCCGCGATGAAGTCGTGGAAGGTGTTGGTCTTCTTCGCGAGCTTGCCGTCGGTGTACCAGCCGTAGCCGCGCTCGGTGCCGCCGCGCACATGGGCGATGGCGTAGACGAAGCCGCGGTCGACGAGGCTCAGGCGCGTGGTGCCGAACGACGCCGGCATGGACATTCCGTAGGAGCCGTACCCGTAGAGCAGCAGGGGGGCGGAGCCGTCGATGGCGGTGTCCTTTCGGTGCAGCACCGAGACCGGTACGAGCTCGCCGTCGTGCGACGCGGCCATGATGCGGCGGGTGACGTAGTCCGCGGGGTCGTGGCCGCTCGGTACCTCCTGCACCTTGCGCACCACGCGGTCGCGGATGCGCATGTCGTAGTCGTAGACGTGCTCGGGGGTGGTCATCGAGGAGTAGGTGAACCGCAGGATGTCGGTGTCGTACTCGTAGCTGCCGGCGAGCCCCAGGCTGTACGCCTCTTCCTCGAATGCAATGGCGTGCTCCTCGCCGCTTTCGAGGTCACGCACCACGATGCGGGGCAGGGCGTTCTCGCGCTCCAGCCGCACCAGCCATCGGGCGTACACCTCAAAACCGGCGATCAGGACTCCGGGGCGATGCGGCACGAGATCGACCCAGTGCTCGCGTCCGGGCGATGCGACCGGAGCCTCGACAATCCTGAAGTCCTCGGCGCCGTCGGCGTTGGTGAGGATGATGAGCCGGTCCCCGTGATGCGAGACGTCGTACTCGGTCATCGGGTCGCGCCGCGCGACCAGCACCGGCGCCGAGTCGGGCCGCGCCGCGTCGACGAGCCGCACCTCGCTCGTGACGTGGTCGTGCGCGTCGATCACCACGAACCGGCGGGACTCGGTCAGCCCGGCGTTGAGGAAGAACCCCGCGTCCCGCTCTTCGTAGACGAGGACGTCGTCGGCGGGGTCGGTGCCGACGCGATGACGGAGCACCTTGCAGGGACGGTGGTGGTCGTCGAGCACGGTGTAGAAGAGCGTCTGGTGATCCCCGGCCCAGACGAACCCGCCCGAGCACCGCTCGACGGTGTCGCCGAGTTCCTGCCCTGTTTCGAGATCCTTCACCTTCAGGGTGAAGAACTCCGAACCGTTCTCGTCGACGGTCCAGGCGAACCTCCGATGGTCGAAGGCGTGGCCTCGACCGCCGATGCGGTAGTAGCTCCTGCCCTCGGCCTCGGCGTCGCCGTCGAGGAGGATCTGCTCGCTCGCGGAGCCGGCGGTCGTGGGTCCGGCGACGGCATGGCACGCCGCGTGTTCCGTCGGGTCACGGTTCCGGCTTCCGGTGGCGGAGGGATTGCCTGCGGCTTGGCCGCAGGTGTGGTCGGCGCTGGCGGGGAGACCGCTCCCGGCGTGATCCGCAAGGTCGTCTGCGCTGGCGGGCGCGGCGGCGCGGGCGGCGTCACCGGCCGGACGCCGGCACACCACCGGATGCTGCCCCCCCTCACGGTAGCGGTGGTAGTACTCCCACGCGCCGTCCTTCGCCGGGACGCTCGAATCGTCCTCCTTGATGCGACCGCGGAATTCGTCGAAGAGCGTGGCGCGCAGCACCTCCGTGGGCGCGAGCACCGCTTCCTTGTATGCGTTCTCGGCTTCCAGATACTCGCGGATGTCCGCGCGCAGCACGGCCGGGTCGCGCATCACCCGCTGCCAATTGTCGTCCTTGAGCCACGCGTAGTCGTCGGTTCGGCGGCGTCCGTGCAAGGGCGGAAACATGGTCGGCTTGCGGAGTGCTACGGGAGGAGTCGGGGGCATTTGGAGGATTTCCTTGCTTGAGGATTCGTCATGTTCCCTTGACCGGATGCGGGGACCGAGTTCTTCAATGGGCAGGCGAAGCATCGGCGAGGCATGGCTCGTCCACGGGGCCATGCCTGATTCGATGGCCACGACCATGCGTCGGGCATGGCGAGTCCGGACGACGAAGTGCCATTATTGGTGATGACCCGTATCGCCCGCCACCGAGGCGATGCATCGGAACTTGCGACGCCACGCTCGACGCAATCGATGACCGACGACACAGCCCCCGAACGCGCAAAGCGCATGGCGCGGGACTACTTCTTCCCGACGCCGGTCTACCGCACCGATCTCGCACGGGCGGAGGAGCTCAACGTGCGCCTCGTCGCGGACATCCGCGCATGGCGAGAGCGTGACCCGGGCGGGACGTTCCGCTCGAACGTGCCTCAGCTCGGAGGGTGGCATAGCCCGACCGACATGCACCTGCGCCTGGAGTTCACGGAGCTCACCACGGAAATTTTCGAGCTGATCCACGGCGTGTTCACCGACCAGGGCTACGACGACGCCTGGGAGCCGGTGTGCGACTCGATGTGGGCGAACGTCAATCCGCGCGGTGCGTTCAATCGCCACCACACCCATCCGCATGCGCTGTGGAGCGGGGTCTACTACGTGCGCACGCCGGACGACTGCGGCCTGCTCTGCCTGACCGATCCGCGCCCCCAGGCGCACGTGATCACGCCGTACTTCGACTCGAGGCGTCGCTCCGCGCATACCTGGGCGGAGGCCTACTACCAGCCGGTGGCCGGCCGGCTCGTCGCCTTTCCCGCCTGGCTCGTCCACTCCACGCATCCGAACATGGCCCGCGCGGGTTCGGGTGCGACCGAGGCGCAAGCCGGTGCCCGCGACGGCACGACAGGGGACGTCCATGCGGAGGGAGCACAGGAGGGCGCCCTCGCCGACGAGCGAATCAGTGTCAGCTTCAACTTCCGGCAGCGACGTCGGGGCATCGATCCGGCCGATGCGCCATCAAACGAGGTGGTGCGGGCGGACCTGCTGGCGAGATGACAGAGAACTACCGATTTGATTGAAATCAGTCGTTGATTGGTACTTCATTTCGCAGCAGCAGGATGTGCGGCTCATCCACATCGGCCGCCGGGCCGTGGGGTTTCCCCGAACGCAGCTCCGCTACCGTCACCTCATCGCCGGTGCACAAATCGTGGACGATTGCCTCGGGCGTCAGTGACGCGAGCGCGGCGCAAGCCGCATCCCGCCGCGCGCACACCAGCCGATACCGTGCGCCCGCGTGCTCGAAGTCCACGACTTCGTCGCTTGCTCCGTCAATCGGCATGAACGGTTCCCACCCCGGAAACAGCGACGCCAGAGCGGTGAACACTCCCGCTGCCGGTCTCGGGTTGAACCGGCGGTCGATGAACGCGTTGCGCGGGTAGTACCCCCGATCGACGTCCATGAAGGTGTCGAACACGTAGAGGATGTCGGACCCGCAGCGCGAGAGGACCATCGCCTGCGCGGCCCTTGCCGCGGTCTCGCGGTCGTTGGTGCGGGCGGTGGCGACGCTCGGCCCCGACAGCTTGAGCGACACGAGGGCCCGAGCGCCGGTCTGCTTACTGAACTCGCGAATCCGGCGGGCCGCGCACGGCAACGGCTCGTCGACGGCAAGCCGGACCGTGATGCCGTCGACTACGCCGCGGTCCACGGCGCCGGCAATCAGGTCGCGATGACGCGCGAGTTCAGCCACCGTGAAGCCGGACTTCACGAAGTGGGTGAACGTCCTGCCGCTGATTCGGGCCTCCTGATCGGAGAGGATCTTCGCGAAGAAGACCTCGGCGCCGCTCGTTTCGCGCGCCCGCCGCAACCCCTCGGCGCCGCGTTCGAAGCGCTCCAGGGTCATGTTCGCCTCGTACGCGAACACCCCGGCGTCCGTGCCCGCCGCCTCGATCAGCGACTCGCGTGGTGGGCCGATGACGGTCACCACGTAACGGTGTCCAATCCGGGCCATCAGCCGCATCCGCTCGCGCGACTCGCGCTCACGCACGTCGACGTCGGGTACCTTGCACAACCGCACGCCCATTTCCCACAGCGCGAGCAGGGGGTAGTCGTTGCGGGCCGTCTTGCGGCCGAACTCCTCCACTCCGCCGGTGGCCGAGATCCGCATCGCCTCGGTCCAGGGGTGGCGGAGCTCGACGCCGGCGTTGTCGAAGCTCGACGTCTTCGGATGGGAGAGATGACGGCGCGGGCGTGCGGACGGAGTCTCGTCGGGGGCGCACTCCCGGCCGTGGCTTCGCACCGCGTAAGCGACATGACCGTCCGCGTACACGTCGACCCGGAACCAGCCGCACTTCGCGGAATCGTCGCGCCCGAATTGGGTATCGGAGCCCGGCGCCACGGAGCAGAGCTGGGAGAAGTCGTGGCGGATGAACGAGGTGGACGGGAGCAGGTACATCTCGGCTCCGCCGGGGCGGTCGTACCAGAAGTTGTGCACGTGTCCCGCGAACACCGCCTCGACCGCCGGTTTCGCGATTTGTTCGAGCAGCCAGGACCGGGCCGGCTCGTCGACGTTGTCGTAGTTGCCGGCCTCGTCCGGGCGGTAGAGGTACGGCGGATAGTGCATGAACAGGAACACCCGCAGGCCGCCCGCGGTGTCGATCTGCTCCTCGAGCCACGCGCGCTGGCGCGCCTCGTCCGCGAGTTCCGAGTTCAGCAGCAGCGAGTTCAGCATGACGAAGCGTACCCCGGCCTCGTCGAACGCGTGAAAGTCGGCCCCGAACGCGTCCCGGTAGAGATCGAGATAGTCGTCGCAGACCTGCTCGGCCGGCATCCAGTCGACGGTCTTGTCGCCGACGTCGTGATTGCCGGGAATGACGTGCAGGGGCATCGGGAGCCGGGAGGTGATGGTCTTGAAGTGCGCCACCGCATCATGGAATTCCGGCAGCGACGGCATCGGATGGACGATGTCGCCGAGGTGCACGACGAAGCGCGGGACCGGGCGCATGGCCGCAATCTCGGTGAACACCTGGCGCGCCCGGGGGTTGGAGAGGTGATTGGCTTCGTACGGCGACGTGGACGTGCGCTCGTCTTCGTTGACGTGGGTGTCGGCGACGACGACGAAGGTGAGGAGCGGGCTTCCATTCGCCGCCACGGGGGTTGGGTCGTGCATGTACGGTTCTCGGGGATTGTCCGGGATGTCGTGTCGTCTGCGTCGGAGCGCCTCCCACTCACCCTGATCGTCCGTCTCCGGTGCGGCGTTCGACGGGCGGTTCGATGAACTCCACCGTGATGCCGTCCGCGTTCACGAGATACACGACCCTCGCGCCGGTGTTCGGTCCCTGGTCGACGCGGTAGACCGAGCCGCGGGCCGAGAACCCGTGCTCTGCCGCGGCCGCGATGGCGGCATCCAGATCGTCCACGTCGTAGGCCACATGGGTGAAGCCGATGTCGCACGGCCTCGACTCCACCTTCCCGCGGTCTGCCGGGGCGAGATACTCGATGAGCTCGATGCTGTGCCCGGGTCCCCGCACGTAGGCGATCATGACCTCGCAGCCCTCGACTCCGGTGATGCGCTGGATCGCGGCAGGGTCGCGCGGGGCCTTGGAGGTGACTTCGAACCCGAGCGCGTCGCGGAAGAACGCCACGGTCCGGTCGAGGTTCGACACCGTGAAGCTCGTGTGATTGGTCGCCAGTACGTTGAATCCGGCCATGGGTTCGCTCCCTCCTTTTCGCCTCGCAGGCTTGCCAGCCGCTCACGGATGCCGATGTGGCGCTCCCGGCGGCGGCGCGAGTGTAACCCGCGTCACGCCGCTTCGTGCTCCGGAAACGACATCGTGGCGATCTCGTCCATTGGCGGCACACCGTCCAGCGCCGAAATTTCGGCGATCTTCATGGCGAGCGCCTCGGTCAACGCCGCGCTTGCGGCCGGCGCGTCGAATCCGACCGGCCGGTGGTCGGCGTAGACGAGCCGGCCGTCCACGTAGACGTCGCGTACCGCCCGGTCCGCCGCGGTGAACACCAGCGAGCGCAGCGGGTCGATACCCGGGCGCATCGCGGGGTGGGTGAGGTCGATCAGCACCAGGTCCGCCCGGGCGCCGGGCGCGATCCGGCCGATGTCGCTCCGGCCGAGCGCCTGCGCCCCGCCGGTGGTGGCGGCGCGAAACACGTCGCTCATCGAAAGCTCCGCGGGGGCATGCGACCGGATGCGGCCGAGGGTGAACGCGCAGCGGATCTCCTCCAGCATGTTGTGTGGCCCGGTGTCGTTGCCCATCGCGAGGTCCACCCCCGCATCCCGGTAGCGCGCGAAGTCCTCCAGGGCCGTCCCCCAGCGCGAGAACGTGATGGGGCAGTGGGCGACCGACACTTCGTGGTCGGCCAGGATCGCCAGATCCTCGCGGCCGTGCCAGGCGAGGGCGCTGTGGTGGTCGAGGTAGATGGCGTGGCCGAGGATGGTGGAGTCGTCGAGCACGCCGATGTCGGCCATCCATCGCACCGGCGTGACTCCGGTGCGGGCGACCATGGTCCGGAACTCCGGGACGCTCTGGGCGCAGTGGGTCTGGAACACGAGCCCCCGGTCGCGGGCCTCCGCCTTCGCCTCGCGCATCAGGCCTTCGCCGACGGTGTCGGCCTGCGCCGGGAAGACCATGCCGCGGAGCCGTCCGCTCGGGTGCCGGCGCACGAGGTCGAGCGTCGCGCACGCCAGCTCGAATCCCCGCCGGCCCCGCTCGGCATTCCATTCATGCTCGAGGACCCGACCGTCGCGGACCTTCCAGACCGCCTCCTGGAACGACGGCGCGACGTACGCGCGCATGCCGCTTCCGGCCAGCACCTCGCACCACAGCTCGCCGTGGTCGCTCACCCCCTGGATGTCCACCACGGTGGTGACGCCGCTCGCCATCAGCTCGGCGAGCGCGTGGCGCATCGCCGCGGCGAACCACTGTCCGCCGTCGCGTCCGGGGGTGTCCACGTCGCTGTTCCAGAACGGACCCTTGCGGGTGTACATGGGGGAGTGGCGGAACATCGGATCCAGGACTTCCTCGAGGAAGCCGGTGGCGAGGCTGCCGCCGTTGAGGTGCGCGTGGGTGCTGATCATGCCGGGCATGACCATTACCCCGGTGCCGTCGACGACGGTTTCCGCGGGCGATTCGCTGCCGGGGTCTCTGCCTCCGCCTTCCACCGCCACGATCCCCGACGCATCGAACACCACGTCGCAATTCGATCGGTAGCAGTGGTCCCCGCGCTCCTCGTCCCAGGCGAGGACGCGTTCCGCGCCCTGGATTCGTGTCGTGCCGTTTGCGCTTGCCATCCTTGCGGCCTCCGGTGGCATGGCTTCGGGTGTACGTCGACAACCTCGGCGGTACGCCGACAAGACTACGCGAGATGCCGCCCTGCGTTCGCCGGAGCCGGCTTCTCGCGCGAAGATTCTCCCGAAGGACGCACGGGCGGCCGGCTCGAACCACCGTGGCCTTGCGATCCACCGGGGTCGAGACGCCCCCGCTCGGCGGAAACCGTCCTTCGATGCCGATGATGTTCCGCCGTTTCGTGGTCGTCCTCCGCGGTGGCGAATGACGTGCTCGACGGCCGGGGTCGTCGGTCGCAACTCCGTCCGGCGCCGGCGGTTCTACACGCCGGGACGATTGTGAAATACTCCGGTCCCCGTCGCGGCGTTCCGGGTGTCCCGTTCCCGGGGCGGCCGGCCTTCATTCAGGAGAACGATTCATGAAATTCACGAACCAAGTCCTTCGCGGTTCGCAACTGCCCGGTGCGTTCCACCACGCCGTTCGCGTCGCGGCGCTGGCGGTGCTGACCGCCGCGGTGTCCATCGTGTCGGCCGAGGAGCCCACCCGGGGCGGCACCCTCATCTGGTCGATAGGCGGCACCCCGAGGCATCTGAACCCCGCGGTGCAGTCGGGCGTCTGGACCGGCCAGCCCGGCTCGCAGCTCTTCGCGACCCCCCTGCGATTCGACGAGAACTGGAACCCGCATCCTTATCTCGCGCGGGAGTGGGACATCTCCGACGACGGCCTCACCGTCACCCTGAAGCTGGTCGAGGGAGCGACCTTCCACGACGGTCACCCCATCACTTCCAGCGACGTCGCCTTCTCGATCAAGACGGTGAAGGCGAACCACCCGTTCAAGACCATGATGGCGCCGGTCGAGAGCGTGGAGACCCCCGACGACCTGACCGCGGTCATCAGGCTCTCGCAGCCGCATCCCGCTCTGCTGCTCGCCATGTCCTCGCAGCTCCTGTCAATCATTCCGGAGCACATCTACGGCGACGGCCAGGATCCGAAGTCGCATCCGCGCAACTCCGAGGACGTCGTCGGCTCCGGGCCGTTCAAGTTCGTCGAGTTCAAGCGCGACCAGCACATCATCCTGGAGCGCAACGAGAACTTCTTCATCGAGGGGCGGCCCTACGTCGACCGAATCATCATGCGGATCATCAGGGACCCGTCCTCGCGCACCATCGCGATGGAGAACGGCGAGACACTGCTGGCCACCTTCGAGGCGAATCCCCGCGAGCTTGCCCGCATGAAGGAGAAGGACCACCTCGTGGTGACCGACCAGGGCTACGCGGCCATCGGACCGCTGGTGTGGCTCGCCTTCAATCACCAGCGTGCGCCGACCAGCGATCTCGCGGTGCGCAAGGCGATCGCCTACGCCGTCGACCGGAACTTCATCATCAACGCCCTGCTGCTCGGCGCCCCCACCGAGGCGCGCACCGGCTTCCACCCCGGCAGCCCCTTCTACGAGCCCAACGTCGAGCCGTACGACCTCGACATCGACAAGGCCAACCAGATCCTGGACGAGGCCGGATACGCCCGAGGCGACGACGGCATGCGCTTCAAGCTGTTCGTCGACTTCGCCAGCGCGTTCACGCGACCCCACGCGGAGTACCTGAAACCGCAGCTCAAGAAGATCGGCATCGACATGACGGTGCGCGCGTCGCCGGACTTCCCGTCCTGGGCCAAGCGCATCTCGAACCACGAGTTCGACCTGACCTGGGACGTGGTGTTCAACTGGGGCGATCCGGTCATCGGCGTGCACCGGACCTACCTGAGCACCAACATCAAGAAGGGCGTTATCTGGTCCAACACCCAGGGCTACGCGAACCCCAAGGTCGACGAGCTGCTGGGCATGGGCGGGATGGAGCTCGACCAGGCGAAGCGCATCGCGATCTACTCCGACGCGCAGAAGCTGCTGGCCGACGAGCTGCCCGTGTACTGGGTGCACACGCTGCCCTACCACACGGTCTACAACAAGCGCATCGGCAACCCGCCGCAGACCATCTGGGGCACCTCATCGCCGCTGGATGAAATCTACGTCCGGCCGGAGTGATCTGACGGCACCACGGCCTGCCCGCCGCCACCGGCGGGCAGGTCCGTCGCCATCGTGGTCCTGAACTTGCCCGCGGTGGCGCAGCCGGGCAACAGCAAAGCATGAAGCTCGAAGACCTCCGTGCCAACGCCGCGGTGCGCGGCGTTCTGGCCGACGGCCTCGCCACGGTGGTCAGCGTGCAGTGGTTCGGCTCCGAGGCGCTGGAGCTGACCTACAAGACACCGGCCGGCAAGGTCGCCAACGAGCTGCTGTACCGTGACGACGAGTCCCGGCTCGAGATCGTCGAGGTCGGGCGACCCTGGAGCTTCGACGGCGACGGCGCGCTGTTCCGCCTCGTCTCCGAGGCGCAGCGGATCCGCCTTGCCCATCTCTTCGACCCCGTGCTCGCGGTGCACACGTCGGTCGTCGAGCCGTTGCCGCATCAGATCACCGCGGTCTACGAGTCCATGCTGCCGCGGCAGCCGCTTCGCTTTCTGCTCGCCGACGACCCGGGCGCCGGCAAGACCATCATGGCGGGGCTGCTCATCAAGGAGCTGATCGCCCGTGGTGACCTGCAACGGTGCCTCGTCGTGTGTCCCGGCAGCCTCGCCGAGCAATGGCAGGACGAGCTCTATCGCCGGTTCCACCTGCCCTTCGACATCCTGACCAACGACAAGCTCGAAGCGGCGCGCACCGGCAACTGGTTCCTGGAGACCAATCTCGCCATCGCCCGGCTCGACAAGCTCTCCCGCAACGAGGATGTCCAGCAGAAGCTGCAAGCGCCGGACTGCCGCTGGGACCTCGTGGTGTGCGACGAGGCGCACAAGATGTCGGCCACCTTCTTCGGCGGCGAGGTGAAGTACACGAAGCGCTACCGGCTGGGCCAGCTCCTCTCGGGTCTCACCCGCCACTTCCTCCTGATGTCGGCGACCCCGCACAACGGGAAGGAGGAGGACTTCCAGCTCTTCATGGCGCTCATCGACGGCGACCGCTTCGAGGGGCGGTTTCGCGACGGCGTGCATGTCGCCGACGTCTCGGACCTGATGCGGCGCATGGTGAAGGAGAGCCTGCTCAAGTTCGACGGCAAGCCGTTGTTCCCGGAGCGCATCGCGTACACCGTCCCGTACCTGCTCTCCGACGCGGAGGCCGGCCTGTACGCGGCCGTCACCGACTACGTGCGCGAGGAGTTCAACCGCGCGGAGGCGCTGGAGAACGACAGGCGTGCCGGCACCGTCGGCTTCGCGCTGACGATTCTTCAGCGTCGGCTGGCGTCGTCCCCAGCGGCAATCCACCAGTCATTGCGCCGCCGTCGCGAGCGATTGGAGAGCCGGCTGCGGGAGCTGGAGGTGTTGCAGCGCGGCGGCCAGATCGCCATCGCGATTGCCGCCGCCGGCCCGGAGTTCGACGCCGAGGATGTGGAAGATCTCGACGAGGCGCCCGAGAACGAAGTCGAAGCGGCCGAGCAGGAGGTGCTCGATCAGGCGACGGCGGCCCGCTCCATCGCCGAGCTGAAGGCCGAGATCGAAACGCTCAGGAAGCTCGAAGCGCTCGCGCTGGAGGTGCGGCGGAGCGGCACGGACACGAAATGGCGGGAGCTTGCGAGCCTGCTCGGGGAGATCTTCACCGTGGGCGGACTCGTCTCGCGCATTGCGGAGCCGGACGCGCCGTACGGCGCCGGCGAGATTCCGCAACCGACCGCATCCCCGCGGCAGAAGCTGGTCGTCTTCACCGAGCACCGCGATACGCTCAGCTACCTGCACGATCGGATCACGTCATTGCTGGGTCACGCGGAATCGGTGGTGTCGATTCACGGCGGCGTGGGTCGCGAGGATCGGCTCAAGGCCCAGGAAGCCTTCCGCCACGATCCGGAAGTCCAGGTGCTGCTCGCCACCGACGCGGCGGGCGAGGGCATCAACCTGCAACGCGCCCACCTGATGGTGAACTACGACCTGCCCTGGAACCCGAATCGCCTGGAGCAGCGTTTCGGGAGGATTCACCGCATCGGGCAAACCGAGGTGTGCCACCTCTGGAACCTGCTTGCGGACGAAACCCGCGAGGGCGACGTCTATCGCAAGCTCCTGGAGAAGCTGGAGCAGGCGCGACAATCACTCGGCGGGCAGGTGTTCGACGTGCTCGGCAAGCTTTACTTCGAGGGGCGGCCGCTGCGCGAGCTCATGGTCGAGGCTATCCGCTACGGTGAGCAGCCGGAGGTACGGGCCCGCCTCGAGACCGCGGTTGACCATGCCCTCGACCGCGGACGGCTCCAGGACCTGCTGGAAGAGCGTGCCCTGGCGCACGACGCCATGGACGCGAGCCGCGTGCAGCGCATCCGAGAGGACATGGTGCGGGCCGAAGCACGCCGGCTTCAGCCGCACTACGTGGAGTCGTTCTTCCGTGAGGCGTTTCAGCGCCTGGGCGGTGCCGCTCGTCAGCGCGAGGCCCGGCGCTACGAGATCACCCACGTTCCCGCGCCGGTTCGGAATCGGGATCGCTTGATCGGTATCGGCGAGCCGGTGCTGCCACGCTACGAGCGCATCGCTTTCGAGAAATCGCTGGTTGCACCCCAGGGGCAGCCGCTGGCGGCGTTCGTGTGTCCCGGTCACCCGTTGCTCGATGCCGTGATCGACCTGACGCTGGAGCGGCACCGCGATCTCCTGAAGCGGGGCGCCGTGCTGGTCGATGAGCGCGACGCGGGCAGCGAGCCTCGCGTGCTCTTCTACCTGGAGCACGCCATCCAGGATGCGAGCCTGACGCGCTCGGGGGATCGTCGGGTCGTCTCCAAGCGGATGCTGTACGTGGAGCTCGATGCGAACGGCGTGGCCCGGCATGTGCACTACGCGCCCTATCTCGACTACCGGCCGCTCGGCGACGACGACCCCGATGTGGCGGCGATACTCGACCGGCCCGAGTGCTCATGGATCGATCGGGAGCTGGAGAAGCAGGCAGCGGGCTACGCGGTCGCGAACGTGGTTCCCGAGCACCTGACGGAAGTTCGGACGTCCAAGCTTGCCCTGCTCGCCAGGACCGAGGCGGCAGTCAAGGACCGTCTCACCAAGGAGATCAACTACTGGGACCATCGGGCCGAGGAACTGAAGCTCCAGGAGCAGGCCGGTAGGACGGGTGCCCGCCTCAATTCGGGTGAGGCCCGCAAACGGGCGGACATGCTGCAGGCACGCCTCCGGAAGCGGCTGGAGGAGCTCAAGCTGGAAGCGCAGATGTCGCCTCTGCCGCCGGTCGTGCTTGGCGGACTGCTGGTCGTGCCCAGGGGGCTCCTGGATGCAATGAGTGGGCGAGAAACGGCGGGCACGAGTGCGGCGGTCGATACGCAGGCATCGGCCGCCCGTGCACGCAGCATCATAATGGAGACCGAGCGGAGTCTGGGATTCGACCCGACGGACCGAGAATTCGAGAAGCTGGGGTACGACATCGAGAGCCGCGTGCCTGGCACCGGCAAGCTCCGGTTCATCGAGGTCAAGGGTCGGGTCAGCGGGGCGTCGACGGTGACGGTCACGCGCAACGAGATCCTGTACTCGCTGAACAAGCCGGAGGACTTCATCCTCGGGATCGTCGAGTTCCTGGACGACGGCGCGCATCGGGTTCACTACGTTCGCGAGCCCTTCAAGCGTGAGCCGGATTTCGGGGTGACGAGTGTCAACTACGACTTTGCGGAGCTGTTGTCGCGAGGGGAGGCGCCGTCATAGCCATGGAATACAAAAGCAACCAGAAGCACTCGGAGCCGTGGCAACGCGGCCGGCGCGGCTCGTTGTGCCCCAAGGAGGTTCGCGGCATTGCAGCGGAATTGCTGGACGGCAGCGAACTGGTAGAAACCAGGAGATACGCGATACACGATGGTAAGGCATACTGCGCGCAGGAAGATCGGCCAGGTATCTGGCACGGATACCCGGTTGGGTGGAAGGAAGTTCCGCATCAGCTCAGACTCCGGTGGCGAAGGCAGAGGCTCGTCAGCAACCGGGACATCAAGAAGAATTGGGATTGAACAGTGGCTACTCATTGGGAACGGCTGGCCGGCGACACCAGCGCGTTTGCCATCAAGCTCGCATTCATGGACGACCCGGACGATGGACAGGGTGCGTCCGCGGATGTGGCCCATTCCTGGGGCGCGTTTCAAATCTGGGTCAAAGGATGGAACCTTTGCGCACACCTGGAAGAAGGCGAGCGGGTCGAGTCCGCGCACTGGTACCTGCTCCCTTTGCTGGAGTGGTTCGTGCGCCAGTGGAACCCGCTGCTGCATGAGGAGCGGCTGCCGTGCGCGGTGGCTGACGAGGCTTGGACAGGGCTCCGTGAAACCCGGTTCCCACCACTCGCCTTGGACGAAGCCAGGGAGTCGGCATGGGAGTCCGCATGGCATGGCTGGTGGTCGAGGCACGCCATTCAGGCAGCGCGTGAAGGCGGCATCTTCCCCGACGTGATGTTTCGACGTGTTCAGGACAGCATCGAAGTTTCCTGGGGTGATTCTCGCAGTCAGGGGGTACCGAATCATGTGAATTTCGTGTTGCGTCCCGGGGCTGTTCGTTTCGAGCCGAAGAGCGTCGCCGAGCCGTTGTACGACGCGCTCGAAGGCGCTGCCGCGTATCTGTCCTCGGTCGCTCCGCGGTCAAGCCGCATTTCCGATCTGAAACGGGCAGTCCGCAGGCTGCGAACGCGACAGAAGGGCAGCCGCGTGATGTGGCTGGCCGGACTGGGTGTGGACAAGGAATCCGTGCGCAGGGGCTGGAACCGATTCAAGCGACAGATTGCGGCGTTTCCGAAACCCCAGCAGAACGTGTTGCTGGCAACATCGGGACGATCGCAGCTAGTGGTGGAAGGGTCCTGCCATGGTGCCTTGATGTTCGGCTCTGTGGCACCGAATGTGGCCAAGTCGGACGTCATGGTGCTCGCCGAATCCTTGCTCGGGCTGACTTCCCGGGATGGTGAATCCGAGGCGATGGCGTCCCGGTGTCGTGCGGAGCCAATCGGCGACTCGGATGATTTGCCCTGGCAGCAGGGATACGCACTTGCGGAAGAGCTGCAGAACGACCTCGAGGGCTGCGTGGACGGAGAACGTGTCGACGTGGAAGCAATTCTCGAACGCTTGGGGGTCGATGTCGCTCAGGCGAGTTTGTCCGACGATTCCATTCGGGGTGTGGCGATTGCCGGACCTCGTCATCGAAGTGGAATCGTCTGGAACCGGAGCAATCATTTCAACGCCGATTCGCGGGGGCGTCGCTTCACGCTCGCCCACGAGCTCTGCCACCTCCTGTTCGATCGAGGCGCCGGGCAACGCCTCGCCGTCGCCAGCGGCCCGTGGGCGCCGCCGTCGCTGGAGCAGCGCGCGAACGCGTTCGCGGCGATGTTGCTGATGCCGACCGAGACGGTACGAACGGTCGTAGCGGGCATGAACGAGCCGATTGCTTCACGGCAAGGCGTAGAGAGTGTTGCCGATCGGATGGAAACCGGCTTTGCCGCAACCCTGTGGCATCTGCGGAACCTGGGGTTTGTCGACGACAGCTCGGTGCAACGCATTGAAGCCGAGCGCCAGCAACTCTGATGCGGCCGGAAACTGGGTCGAAGGCCCGGTCCGGTGGGAAAACGCCGCGCTTCCGCCTCATGACATGGTTTCCCATATGAAGACGACCCTCAACATCGCCGATCCGGTGATGCAGCGGCTGCGCGAAGAGGCGGCGCGGCACCACGATGTCCGCCTTGGTGGAGGCTGGCCTCCGGCGTGTGCTTGCGGAGCCCTCGCAGTCCGATGCGCAGCCGGCCGGACCGCCGCCGTTGCCCGCCTGGAACGGCGGCGCGGAGCTGGTCGACCTCTCCGATCGGGATGCCCTGTACCGGGCGATGGAAGAAGAATGACGTGTTGCTGTTCGACACCAACATTCCGGTGTACGCCGCCAACAGGGATTCGGTGTGGCACCTGTCGTGCCGGCAGTGGTTGCAAGACGCTCTTCTCGGCCCATCCCCGGCGTTTCTCACGTGGAGCATTTGCTACGAATTTCTGCGGATGACCACGCATCCTCGCGTACTGCAGTCCCCTTGGGGTTCGCGGGATGCCTTGCGCTACGTTTCGGATCTGCTGGCGTCGCCGGGGTTCGAGGTGCTGACGGCAGCGCCGCGCCATGCTGCCGTTCTGGCGCAGACCCTGTCGGAGCTGCCCGAGCTGCGCGGCAAGCTGGTGCACGATCTGCACACGGCGGTGCTGATGCGCGAGCATGGGGTGAGCCGCATCTGCACGCGCGACGCCGATTTCCGTCGTTTTCCGTTCCTGACGGTCGTCGATCCGCTGGGTGAGTGGTGACGGTTCCGGTGGTGATCAGGCGCGCATACAGAAAGCTGATCGAGGTCGCGTTGCCCCTGGATGCCATCAACGAGGCGTCGGCGCGGGAGAAGTCGATCCGCCACGGTCATCCGAGCACCCTGCACCTGTGGTGGGCACGAAGGCCGCTGGCGGCGGCGCGAGCGGTCATCTTCGCCCAGATGGTCGACGACCCGTCGGAGTACGTCGACGTGCTGCTGTCCGACGCGAAGAGGAAGCGCGCTGCGAAGCGGCTGTTGAAGAAACGGCTGGCCGAACACGAAGCGAGGCGGGCGTTGTCGGGCGGACAGTCGGACGATGCCGCGTTCACCGAGCCGGAACCGACCCTTGAAGTGGTGGCGGCGCAGCTCGAGCGCGAGCGGCTGTTCGAGATTCTGAGAGAGCTGGTGCGGTGGGAGAACACCACCAACGAGGAGGTGCTGGAGCGGGCGCGGGTCGAGATCTGGCAGAGCTGGCGGCGGGCTTGCGCGGCGAACGCGGACCATCCACGCGCTCGGGAGATC
>JAJDUQ010000296.1 GCA_022826505.1 Gammaproteobacteria bacterium | reverse complement strand
AGGCTTCCTTCAACCCCCACAGCGTGTCGGCCAGCTCCTGCGCCTTCGGGTGGTCGGCAAGGAGGGCGCCGAGCACCAGCGCTCCGAGCTCCCCGCTCAATCCGAGCGCCTCGAAGCCGTAGCCGCCCACGAGCGCGAGTCCGATGCCGAGCAGCAGCAGGATCTCCCCGTGGCCGGCGACGTCGAGCAGCCGGTGGACGAGGCGCCGGGCCGGCAGGAGCGCGAGCAGCGCCACCGCCCACGGCGACGGCGCCGTGCCCTGCGAGAGGCCGAGCAACGCGATGGCGGCGAGATCCTGCACGATGAGGATCCCGATCGCGACGCGGCCGTGGAAGGCGCGAAGCTCGCGTTTCTCCTCGAGCGACTTCGCGACCACCACGGTGCTGGAGAATCCGAGGGCGCAGGCGACGAGCAGGGCGGCCACCCAACCGGTGCCGAGCCCGTACACGATGAGGAGGGCGAAGAGCGCGGTGGACACCGCGAGATGGACGAGCGCCGTGCCCCAGACCTCGGCGCGCACGATATTGCGCAGGCGCACCTTCATCCCCACCGTGAACAGCATGAGGAGCACGCCGGCGTGCGCGATGGCCTCCAGACCGTCGGGTGCGGCGAGCCCGGCCGCGTCGAGGGCGAACCCCGCCGCGAGAAAGCCGACGAGCGGCGGCATGCCGAGCGCACGGGCGCCGAGGCCCAGGACGAACGCGCAGGCAATGTAGACCCCGACCATGGCAGCCTCCGGCGTTACGCTGTCGTCAACGGGTTGCGGCGATCATCGAAGGGTATCGCCCGCGCTTCAAGACATGTCGGATCCAGCAATTCCCGCCAGCGCCTCGACAAGATTCAGATGTCGATTTTCGTCCGATCATCGCCTCTGTGCGGAGGTACGAGGTCCAGGGTCCCGCTCACGCTCTGCGGAGTCGGGCGATCAGAGGGGCCAGGAACGGCTTGCGGTCCCGGATCTCTTCGAGGCTCAGTCCGTTCAGCTCGTAGGGAAGCACGAGCCACTTGTCGGTCTCGTGAAGGTAGTAGTCCGGCACGCGGCCGGTGCGGTCGCGCGCCGGCTTGTACCACGGGACCGCGATCCGCACGTCGTGCGGGAGGTTGCGCCGCATGCGCGACGCGAGCCGGTCGATCACCGCCCCGACGTTGAGGCCGGTGCTGTAGACGTCGTCGACGATCAGGAGCCCGTCCTCCGCGTTCATGCTCTCGAGCAGGTACTGGGTACCGTGGACGCGGATCTCCGAGGATGCCTCGTCGACCATGCGCTGGTAATGCTGCATGCCGCGGTACGAAGTGCGCAGCGAGATGTGATCGGTCTTGACCCCGAGGTGCTGCAGGCACTCCTGCACCGCGATACCGACCGAGCTGCCGCCGCGCCAGAGCCCCACGATGAAGCTCGGTCGGAATCCGCTGTTGAAGACCTCGACGCCGAGGCGGTAGGCGTCGAGCAGGAGCGCCTCTTCGGTGATGAATATCTTGTCTGTGGAGCCGGGCTTGTCCACGGGGAAGGGCACGCTTGCCTGGAATGGGGGACACCAACATACTTCACCGCAGCCGGCGGTTGAACCACCCGATGGTCGGCACCCACTCGCGGAATGACCGGCATTCGGGCCATGCGTCGGCCGGACCGCCCGGCCGGGCGAACAACAGGGAAGCGCCATGCTCTACGTCGGCGCACAGGAACTGCTCGAAGACGCGTTCGAGCTCGGGGCGCGGGTGCTGGAGAGCGGATTCCGTCCGAGCTTCATCGTGGCCATCTGGCGCGGCGGCGCCCCGATCGGCATCGCGGTGCAGGAGCTGCTCGACTACTTCGGGGTGGAGACGGACCACATTGCCATCCGCACCTCGTCCTACAGCGGCATCGACGGGCGCGAGAGCGAGGTGCGCGTGCACGGGCTCAACTATCTCCTGAAGAACATCGAGCGCGACGACCGCCTGCTCTTCGTCGACGATGTGTTCGACACCGGCCGCACCATCGAGGCCGTCATCCGCACGCTTCAGGACAAGGCGCGGCGCAACACGCCCCGGGAGATTCGGGTCGCGGTGCCGTTCTACAAGCCGGCGCGCAATCTGACCGAGCGCATTCCCGACTACTATCTCCACGAGACCGAGGAGTGGATCAAGTTTCCCCACTCTCTGGAGGGCCTCAGCGTGGACGAGATCGCGCACCACCGGCCGGCGCTGCATGCCGTGCTCCGCGACGCAAGGATCGGGACCTGAGACGCGGGAGCCGAGCCGACCGACGCTTCGCGGGGTTCGATGCCTCGATTCGGCGCGGGCGAAGAGACGACGGCGGGGAACACCAGGCATGAACTCGAAACGTACCATCTCGCTCATCGACGTCACCTTGCGTGACGCGCACCAGTGTCTGTGGGCCACCCGCATGACCACCGCGGCGATGGCGGACATCGCGCCCCGTCTGGACCGGGCCGGCTTCGAGGCCATCGACCTGGTCGGAGGTGCGGTCTTCGACGTGTGCGTGCGCTACCTGCGCGAGGACCCGTGGGAACGCATGCGCATCCTGAGCGGATGGGTGCGGGAGACGCCGCTCATCGTGCATCACCGGGGCCAGAGCCTGTTCACCTTCGAGCTCTTTCCCGATGACGTGGTGGAGCTCACCGCGGAGCGGATCGCCGCGAGCGGCATTCGCTACCACACCACCTACGATGCGTTGAACGACGTGCGCAACCTGGAGGTGCCGGTGCGGGCGGCGAAGGCGGCCGGTCTGCACACGGTGGCGGGGTTCGTCTACACCGTGAGCCCGGTGCATACCGACGAGTACTACGCCGGCAAGATCCGGGAGATGGTCGCGCTCGGTGCCGACGGGATCTTTCTCAAGGATCCGAGCGGACTGCTTGTCCCGGAGCGCGCCGCCACCCTCGTGCCGGCCGCCAAGCGAGCCTGCGGCACGCTGCCGTTGCAGATCCACAGCCACTGCCTGTCCGGGCTCGCACCCTACGTGGTGGTGAAGTGCGTGGAGCACGGCGCGGACGCGGTGCACACCGCGACCTCGACGCTGGCCGACGGCGCCTCGCACCCTGCGACGGAGCAGTTCGTGCGCAATGTCCGGCGGGCCGGATTCGAGGTGGACGTCGATCTCGGGATCGTCGAGGACGTTGCCGACCGGCTGCGGTTCATCGCCGCCAACGAGGGGAAGCCAGTCGGCGAGATCGCCCCCTATGACGAGTTCCACTATCACCATCAGGTACCCGGCGGCATGATCTCGAACCTGAGATCGCAGCTTGCGCCGCTCGGCATCCAGCACCGGCTCGAGGAAATTCTCGACGAGGCGGGCCGCGTCCGGGCGGACCTGGGCTATCCGATCGTGGTGAGCCCGTTCGCCCAGTTCATCATCACCCAGTCGGTGCTGAACGTGATGAACGAGGAACGATACGCCTCGGTTCCCGACGAGGTGCGCAAGTACGTGCTCGGCTACTACGGCGAGATCGCCGGGCCGATCGATCCGAACCTCTACGATCGCATCACCGGCGGCGCCGAGCCGGTCACGGATCGACCGGGCCTGCTGGCACCTCCCGCGCTCGAGCGCCTGCGCTCTGCCCGGGGACCGTTTGCATCGGATGACGATCTTCTGCTCGCCGCCTACTACGACGAGCGGGAGTACGGTGCGTTGAAGGCGGCCGGTCCCATCGCGACGCAGTACCCGATCGCGCAGACGCCGATCCTCAGTCTGGTCAAGGCGCTCGCGTGTCGCCCGAATCTGAGCAGCGTGCGGCTGACCGGTCGCGCCTGAGAAGTCGACACCGGTCGTTCGTCCGCGAATTCACGGTTCGCCTGCGATGCACCGCAGGTTGTGGAAGCGTTCGGTGTCCTTCCAGCGACAGGTGTCCACGTCACGTTCATCCATGGGGAGAATGCCGGCCGGTGTGCGGGCGCCCGGCATCGCGGCTGCACCTCGCTGATACCATTGCCTGGCCGACGGCGTGCACTGGAACGACTACCTGCTCGTCTACGCGTTCGCCGCCGGGATCGGCTTCGCGACCACGGTGGCCGAGCCCTCGCTCATCGCGGTCGCCCTGAAGGCGGAGGAGGTTTCGGGCGGTGCGGTGCGGGCGTGGGGCCTGAGGATCGCGGTGGCGGTGGGCGTGGCGCTGGGCGTGGCCCTCGGGTGCTTGCGGATCGTCACCGGCACGCCGTTGCCCTGGTACATCATCGCGGCCTACGTGGTGGTGATCGTCCAGACCTTCCGCTCGAGCCGAACCATCGTGCCGCTCGCCTACGACAGCGGCGGCGTCACCACGTCGACGGTCACGGTCCCGGTGGTCGCCGCGCTGGGACTGGGCCTTGCCGCCACCGTTCCCGGACGCAGTCCGCTCATCGACGGGTTCGGCCTCATCGCCTTTGCCAGTGTCTTTCCCATCATGTCCGTCCTGGGCTACTCGATCGCCGCGACGTGGATCGGCCGCCGGCGCGGCACCGGCCCTCGCGGGGAGGCCTGAGTCATGAATACGACGTCCACAACCGATTGGCGGACGCGTGCGCGCCGCAGCCAGTCGACGCCACGGAGACCGAAGCCATGAGACTGAAGCCATGAGACTGAAGCTGATAGTCGCTCTGGTCAGCGACGAAAAGACCGACATCGTGATCGAGGCGGCGCGCAGCGGCGGCGCGACCGGCGCCACCGTCATCACCAGCGTTCACGGCGAAGGACTGGAGCCGGAGAAGACCTTCTTCGGCCTGGATCTGGCGGCCGGGCGCGATGTCATCCTGTTCCTGGTGGTGGAGCCGCGCGCGCGGGACATCCTCGAGCGCATCAGCGATGCGGGGCGGTTCGACGAGGAGAACGGCGCCGGCATCGCCTTCCAGATCGCGATCGAGGATGCGGTGGGTCTGGTCACGCAGCTCCCCGCCATCAGGCAAGAGCTGGAGGATTCGATATGAGCTCCGAACGTATCCATCGCGTCGGCGACACCATGCGAACCGAGGTGCACACCGTCGACGGACTTGCCACGGTGTCCGAGGCGATGGCGCTCATGCGCCGGCACCGCGTCAGCTCCCTCGTGGTTCCCCGGCGCGACGACGACGACGAGTTCGGCCTGATCCTCGTCTCCGACATCGCGCGCCGGGTCATCGCCGAGAACCGGGCGCCGGAGCGCGTCAACGTCTACGAGGTCATGTCCAAGCCGGTGCTGACGCTCGCGAGCGAGATGCAGGCCCGCTATGCGGTGCGCCTGCTGGTGCGCTTCGAGGTGTCGCGCGCGGTGGTCGTGGACCAGGACCGCAAACCCGTCGGAATTGCGACCATGCGCGAGCTGGTGCTGGGCCACGCGCAGGAGTGACGGGTCGTACGCGGAGTCGTCGCCAGCTTCGGTGGTGGCGGCCGGGGCTTCACGCAAGCGCCCGGCGCCCGTCGTGCGGCCCCGGCGCCGGTGGCCGCCTCCTCTCGACGCCCGGGGAGCTTCAGCCCGGGATCACGGCTCGAGCAGTGCCCGCGCCTCCTCCTCGACCACCGTGCCCTCGAAGAACTTCGGGTTCATGCCGCCGTGCAGCCGCACCGCATTGGCGAAGGTGAAGTCGCGGAAGCCGTCTTCGTCGAGCAGATCATCCTCCACCAGCTCCCAGGCCTCGCCCAGCACCTCGTTCATGTTGGGCACGTCCCAGTGGCCGATGTCGGAGCCGAAGACCGGCTTGAGCTTCGCGCCGAACGGCAGTGCCTTGCCCGAGCTGGCGATGCCGGTCAGCTTGTCGTCGGCCTCGCAGCCGAAGTAGATGCGCTCGGCGAACAGATCGACGATGTCCTCCGCCTTTTCGATTCCGCAGGCCGCGAAGTCGTCCATGAGCGCCAGGTCCGCCTCGCGCGGCACCGCGTCCGCGGACAGGGCCGAGTAGCCGAGTCCGGCCACGTTGCCGGTGGAGCCCGAGAACCGTTCGCCGCCGTAGCGCGAGAACAGCCCCTCGAGCTGCTCCAGGTCGAGCCTCGCGGGGTCGAGGTTCTCGATGGCGGGGTAGCCGCGCTTGCCCCACACCTCCACCAGCGTGCAGAACAGGCTCGCGGCCCAGCCCACGCCTCCTTCGAGCACTCCGAAGTTCAGGTTGGGGAAGCGGCGGGTCACGCCGCCGAAGAACAGCGCCTTCGCGAAGGTCTCTCCGGCGTCGGCGAAGTGCCCGATCTGGTTGTACATGTAGTTGCTGATCGAGCGGCGCGCGCCGTGGCCCTGCATGAAAGAATGCGCGGTCGGCGCGATGCCGAGCTCCACGCACCTTGCCCAGAACGGGTCGTAGTCGTACTGCGAATCGAGCGAGAGGTTGTCGATCCAGTACGCGAAATCGCGCAGTGTCGGGTCTTCGCCCTGCACGGTGTCCAGCGGACGGTGGACGAGGCTCGCGATCATCGCGACCTTCAGATCGAGTTCGTTCACCGCGTATTCGAGCTCCTCGATGGCCTCGGCCGGGGTGAACATCGGAATCGACGCGGCGGGGGTCATCCGGTCCGCATGATCCCGGTAGAGCTCCGACACCATCGCGTTCTGGGCCCGGCAGCAGGCGCGGCGGACATCCTCCTCGGGTTCGTCGAAGAGAAAGAATCCCAAAGTGGGATAGACGATGGTGAAGTCGAGGCCCAGCTCGTCGAGCCGTTCACGCAGCAGCCCGGGCAGCATCGACGTCGCGCGGTCGAGGGTGTTCCCCGAGGGGATGCCCCAGAACGGAGGCCGGGCCGGGCGATGGACCCTGCGCTGCTCGGGGCTGAGCGCGTACCAGCGTCCGTTCTTGCCCTCGCGCGAGCACTTGAGATAGTGCGCCACCATGTCCGGACCCGCCGTTTCCCTGAGGAAGTCGAGGAACACCGGAACGTGCTCCAGCATGTGCCCGTCGCAGTCCACGATGGGATGATTCAGCCTCGCGCGGACCTCGGCGGAGGACGCGTGGGAGTGAGTGTGCGCATGGGCGGTAGCGGTCATCGTCGATTCCCTCCGGGAGGCAGGCGGCCGGGTTTCCTCGATCCGGCATCGGTACGAGTGAATGTGTCTCGCTATCGTGCGTCAACCCGTTGCGACAATTCAACATGGCTGGTGTGCGGGACCCGTGCCCGGAGACGTTCGACTGCTGCGGGTTCGGACACGGGCGAGGTGAACGGACGCTCCTCGCGCGGTTCTTGCCGCCGGGTTGATTGTCGAATCCAGTTCGAGAATTGACATGATTGTCCGGTTCTCGTGGTCGGGTCGGACGCGGATTCCCGGGGAATCGACGAAGTCGACGCCTGGCCGCGGGAGACTCTGTGCGCGAGGTACCATCCGGGGTAGCGGAACCATTCCGATCGGAACGGAGGAACGAACGCGATGGCGACGGTGAAGTTCGTCGACACCACCCTGCGCGACGGGCACCAGTGCCTGTGGGCGACACGGATGTCGACCGCGATGATGCGCCCGATCATGGAGCGCATGGACAGCATCGGGTTCGAGGCGATCGAGGTCATGGGCGCGGTCCATTTCGACGCCTGCGTGCGCTATCTCAAGGACGATCCCTGGGAGCGGATGCGACTGCTGCGCAGGCACGTGCACGGTCCGCTCCAGGTCATTACCCGGAGTCGTTGCGCGCTCGGATTCGAACTCCAGCCGATCGACCTCCACCGGCTCTGGATCGAGCGGCTGATGGCGTGCGGCGTCGACCGCCTCGTCGGATTCGACGGCCTGCACGACCTCGACAATCTCGCCGAGGGGCTGCGGTACGCGAAGTCTCTCGGCGCGTACACCGTCGGCTGGCTCATCTTCAGCGAGAGCCCCATCCACACCGACGCGCTGTACGCCTCGAAGGCCCGGGAGTTCATCGAGCGCGCCGGCGTCGACACCGTCATGATCGAGGACACCAGCGGGATCCTCACCCCGGAGCGCGCGCGTACACTGATTCCGGCCGTCAAGGGCGCTATCGGCGAGAGGCCGCTCGCGCTCCATACCCACAACCTCGTGGGCCTCGCGCAGCGCGCCTGCATCGAGGCGGTCGAGCACGGCGTGGAATCGCTCTACACGTGCATCGCGCCGATCGCGGACGGCAATGCGCCCCCGTCGGTGCAGACCACGTTGCGCAATCTGCGCCATCTCGGCCATGCCGTCGATTTGGACGACGCGGCAATCGAGGAGGTCAGCGCATACCTCACCGAGGTCGCCGAGCGCGGCGGGTTTCCCCTCGGCGCTCCCAACGATTTCGATGCCGCGAATTTCGGCCACCAGATTCCCGGCGGGGTGCTGAGCAACCTCGCGTCGCAGCTCCGGTCCGCCGGCCTGGGGCCCCGGCTCGACGAGGTGCTCGCCGAGTGCTCACGGGTGCGCGAGGAGCTCGGCTGGCCGATCATGGTGACGCCGTTCTCGCAGCTCGTGGGGGTGCAGGCGACGCTGAACGTGCTCGAGGGCGAGCGATACGCCCGCATTCCGGACGAGGTGAAACGCTACGCGCTCGGCTACTACGGGACGCTTCCCGCGCCGGTGGAGCCCGACGTGCTCGACCGCATCGTCGAGAACGGGTCTCCCACCATCGCCCCGAGCCCGCCCGAGCCGGAGCCGGTGGTGGAAGGCCTGCGGAAGAAATATCCGAACGCGAGCGACGACGAGCGGCTGCTTCGATACGCGTTCCCCGCCCACGTGCTCGACGATCGCACGCCCGAACCGACTCGCGCGGCGGCCGGGGCGTTTCGGGGAATCGGACGGCTCGTGGAAGCGTTCGGCGCATCGGGGCACATCGGCCAGGTGTCGATTCGCAGGAGGGAGTTCCGGCTCGATCTGCACCGGTGAGAGCCGGCGGCGGCGGCCGGCCCGACGCGACGCCGCTCGCGCCGGCGCAGTTGTGCCCATCGGCACGCAGTGCGACGGCCGTGCAGTCGCGAGTTCGCGGTTGCACTCAGGTGTGCGACGCGCGTGGTCGTGCGGCGGCGGCCGGAGCTGTCGGGTCGGTGCAGGTTCAGCGACGGCGCCGGAGGCGGTCCTCGGCGATTCGCTCCAGGGTCGTCAGGTACAGGCGTTCCTTGCTCAGGTTGTAGGGCGTGAGGTTCAACGCCCGCACGTAGCGACGCGGCACCTCTCCGTCCACCACATCCACGTCGAGTACGTTGAGGCAGCCTTCGTCCTGCTCGAAGCTCGCGAGCGAGTGCAGTCCGCCGCGCGCCATCCAGCTCAGAATGACGCGGTTGGTGCCGCCGTGGCCGACCAGCAGCATCCGCGTCCAGCCAGGTTGGTGGAGGAGGGTCTCGAAGGTGGCGGTCACCCGTTCGAAGAACCGGCCGAACGGCTCTCCGCGTGCGAGGCTCGCCTCGGGATCGGCGGCTGCCTCGAAGCCGTAGCTGAACTCCGCTTCGATGCGATCTTCGGGCACGTGGTCGATGTGCCCCATCTCGATTTCGCGCAACTGCGGTGCCGCCTCCATCGTGTGCAGGCGACGATCTCCGAGCACGATCTCCGCCGTCCTCTGCGTTCGCGGCAAGCCGCTGTGGATGACCCGGTCGAACGCCACGTCCTTCAGCAACTCCGCCACCTGCGCCGCCTGCTCGCGGCCGGTCTCGGTCAGGTCGACTGCGCGTGCGTCGCCCACCCGTGAGCCGTCGGGGTTCAGGTACTCGACCGCGCCGTGGCGCAGCAGGTAAATTCTGCGGCGATTGCTGGTTCCGGGCAGAGACGTCATGGGTGGTTCCGTACTCGCCCGCCGAGAACGAGCCGCCGCAATGTACATTGCCGCACGAAGGTCGTACCAGGGTCGCAACCGGTCCAAGACTGCCCGCGGCGGAACTTCCCGGTCGTGAGCCTGTTCCTCGCCAAGCGTTTCGCGACATTCCTCGCGACCCTCGTCGGCACCACGATCATCACCTTCCTCGCGCTGGAAATCCTGCCCGGTGATCCGGCGCGTGTCATTCTGGGCGTCGAGGCCCCCGACAGCGCGGTGCAAGCGCTTCGCGAGCAGCTCGGGCTCAATCGACCGCCCCTCGATCGCTACCTGGAATGGGTGAGCTCGCTCGCCACCGGGAACTTCGCCAACAGCTACACCTACAGCGTGCCGGTCGACGAGCTGCTCGCGGCGCGGCTCGAGATCACAGTGCCTCTGGCGTTGCTCGCGATGGCGCTGTCGGTGGTGATGGCGATGACGCTCGGGATCTTCGCCGCCGCCCACCACAACCGGCGCGGCGACGTCGCGGTCATGGGGGTGAGCCAGCTCGGCATCTCGGTGCCGAACTTCTGGCTGGCCCTGCTCCTCATCGTGCTGTTCGCGGTCCACCTTCGGTGGTTCAGCGCCGGCGGCTTTCCCGGCTGGGACGCCGGCGTGGTGCCGGCGCTGAAGTCGCTGCTGCTGCCGGCGCTCGCGCTGGCGACGGTTCAGGGGGCGATCCTCACCCGCTTCACCCGTTCGGCGGTGCTGGAGACGATGCGCGAGGAGTACGTGCGCACCGCGCGGGCCAAGGGTCTCACCCGGGGACAGACGCTGATCCGGCACGTGCTGCGCAACGCGATGATCCCGATCGTCACGGTGATGGGTCTGCAGTTCGCCAACCTCCTCGCCGGCACCATCGTGGTGGAGAACGTGTTCGCCCTGCCGGGCGTCGGCCGATTGATTCTGCAGGCGATCACCAATCGCGACCTCGTGGTGGTGCGCGACGTCGTCACCCTGCTCGCGGCGATGGTGGTGCTGATCAACCTGGGGGTGGACCTGCTCTACGCGGCCATCGACCCGCGGCTGAAGTCTTCCGATGTGTGATGGCGTGCTACGCCCGGGGACGCCGGCGACCGGACCGCACCGCTGGTGGAGGGCTAATCGCTCGCTCGTGGTCGGTGCCGCCCTGAGCGCCGTGCTGGTGGGCATGGCGGCGGTCTCGGTGTTCTGGACTCCGTACGATCCGACCAGGATCGACATCGGCAACCGGTTCGCGGCGCCGTCGTGGGAGCACTGGATGGGCACCGATCAGTTCGGCCGCGACGTGCTGTCCATCATCATGGCGGGTGCCCGGAACTCGATCGTGGTCGGGGTGGTGGCGGTGCTGATCGGACTCGCGTGCGGGGTCTCCCTCGGTCTGTTCGCATCCGCCCGGCGCGGGTGGGTGGAGGAGGCCATCATGCGGGTCTGCGACTTCATGTACGCGTTTCCCGCCATCCTCCTCGCCATCCTGCTGGTGGCCACCTTCGGTTCCGGCGCCGTCAACGCCATCGTGGCGATCGGAATCTTCGCGATTCCGACCTTCGCGCGATTGACCCGCGCCGCCGCGAACGCCGTCTGGGCACGCGAGTTCGTGCTCGCGGCCCGGGCCGCGGGAAAGGGCCGGTTGCGCATTGTCGTCGAGCATGTGCTGCCCAACATCGCGTCGGTGATCCTGGTCCAGGCCACGGTGCAGTTCGCCCTGGCGGTGCTGGCCGAAGCGGCGCTCAGCTATCTCGGCATCGGATCGCAGCCTCCGACTCCGTCGTGGGGACGCATGCTGAGCGACGTGCAGACGCTCATCTTCATCCACCCAACGCTCGCGGTGTACCCGGGGGTCGCCATCGCGCTCTCGGTGCTCGGTCTGAACCTGCTCGGCGACGGGCTGCGAGATGTTGCGGACCCGCGACTGGTGCGCAAGCGATGAGCCTGCTCGAAGTCGACGGGCTCGAGGTCGTCTTCGATACCCCCAGTGGTCCGGCCCGCGCGGTGCGCGGGGTCGGTTTCGCGCTCCAGCGCGGGGACACCCTCGGGATCGTCGGCGAGTCGGGTTGCGGCAAGACGATGACCGCGCTGGCCTTGATGGGGCTGCTGCCCGAGGGTGCGCGGGTGGAGGGCAAGGTCCTCTTCGACGGCGCCGATCTGCTGGCCGGCTCCGAGAACGACTGGTGCCGGATCCGGGGCAACCGCATCGCCATGGTGTTCCAGGAGCCGATGAGCTCGCTCAATCCGCTGCACACCGTCGGTCGCCAGGTGGCCGAGAGCCTGGTGCTGCATCGCGGCCTCGGCCGCGGCGGTGCGCGGCGGGAGGCGCGGCGGCTCCTGGGGCTGGTGGGGATCGAGGACGCCGGCCGGCGGCTCGACCAGTATCCGCACCAGCTCTCCGG
>JAJDUQ010000145.1 GCA_022826505.1 Gammaproteobacteria bacterium | reverse complement strand
CAGGGAACAACAACGTAGCCGCCATCGACACTGCGCACCACACCGTGCGACGGCCAGGCTCGCCCTGCGTCGTATCCCGCGAGCACACCGCGGCTCCTCACCGCCTCACGCATCGAACATCCGGCCCAGCGGGAATTGCTGCCGGTCCCGGGCAGGTGCTGGACCGGTTCGCGCCGTCGAGCGCATTATCGCTGGTTGCGGGTCGGTCGCGCGTACCGGAAGCGTGACGGGTCGATCCGCGACCCGACGACACGACTGAATCCTCAGCCGTTGCACGAGCAGAGGGACGGAGCATGGCAGACGACATCCTCATCACCGGAATGAGCGGCCTGATTGGGGGCGCGGCGCGCAAGCGGTTCGAAACACGTGCGCGGCTCACGGCGCTGAACCGGAGCGACGTGCCCGGGGTGAGGACGGTGCGTGCGGATCTTTCCGATCTCGACGCGATCAGACCCGCATTCGAGGATCAGGATACCGTCATCCACCTCGCGGCCAAGGCGGGCGACCGGCATCCCTGGGAGGCGATGCGCGACACGAACGTCATCGGTACGCGCAACGTGCTGGAGGCGGCCCGGCTCGCCGGGTGTCGGCGGGTGGTGTTCGCGAGCTCCGGCGCGACCGTTGCCGGCTGGGAGCGCGAAGAGCCGTACCGCGCCCTCGTGGAGGGCCGCTACCACGATGTGCCCGAGGACTGGATGCGCATTCGACACGACATGGCCACGCGCCCGAACGGCCCGTACGCGAGCTCGAAGATCTGGGGCGAGTCCATGGCGCGCCACTACTCGGATGAATTCGCACTGTCGGTGATCTCGTTGCGTATCGGGTTCGTCAACGCCGAGGACCGTCCGACCGATTCGCGCAAGTTCTCCGTGTGGTGCAGCCAGCGCGACATCGTCGACGCCATCGAGCTGGCCGTCGACGCGGACGATTCGGTCGTGTACGAAATCGTCTTCGTCAATTCCGACAACAGGTGGAGCTATCGCGACCTTTCGCACGCCCGGGAGGTGCTGGGCTTCGTGCCGCGCGATGCCGCCGAGGACCACCGGTGATGGAGCGGGCAACGCGATGAAGTCGGTCATTCTCGACGTCAACGACGCGACGTACTCGCTCGACGTCCACCCCGACGAGCCGCTCGCCCTCGCGCTGCGCAACCGGCTCGGGCTGACGGGTGTACGGATGGGTTGCAGCCTCGAGCAGTGCGGCGCGTGCGCGGTGCTCGTCGACGGTGAATCGACGCTCGCCTGCGTGCGTCCGGCCGCGGACTTCGAAGGCAGGCGCATCGAAACCGTGGAGGGACTCGGTACCCCGGAGAGCCCCGGAGCGGTGCAGCAGGCGCTGCTCGATGCGGGTGCGGCGCAATGCGGATTCTGCACGTCCGGGCTGGCGGTCGCGATCACCGCGCTGCTGCGCGGGGACCCGCACCCGGACGAGGAGGTCATCCGGGCGGCTCTGGCTCCCCATCTGTGCCGGTGCGGCGCCCATCCGAGAGTGCTGCGCGCGGTGCGCAGGCTCGCCTCGGAGGGCGTCTCGTGACCGGCAACCCGAGTCTTGCCGCCAATCCGCGGGTTGAGGACTGGCTTGCAATCCGGTCCGATGGACGCGTCGAGCTGCGCACCGGCAAGGTGGAAATCGGACAGCGAATCACCACCGCGGTGGCGCTGGTCGCGGCCGGAGAGCTGGGAGTGCCCTTCGAGCGCATCGTGATGGTGCCTCCGCGGACCGGCGTGTCGCCTGACGAGGGCTATACCTCCGGCAGCAACTCGATGGAGCAGTCCGGTCGCGCGGTGCGGCTCGCCGCGGCCACCGCCCGCCGGGAGCTGATCGCTCGGGCGGCACGACGCCTCGGCGTGGAGACCGCGACCCTGGAGACAGGTGACGGGCTGGTGCGCTCGCGCGAGACCAACCGGACCCTCGGATTCGGCGAACTCGTGGAGGATTCCCCGCTTGCGCTTCCGATCGAGCCGGATGCGCCGTCGCTGCCGGACCTGCGGGCAGAGTCCGCGCGGCCCGCATACGCCGAGCCGCTGCATCTGCGCGCGCACGTCACCGGCACTTCGACATTCGTCCACGATCTTCGTCCCCCGGGACTGCTGCATGCCCGGGTCGTTCGCCCTCCGCACTATCACGCCACCCTGGCCGGGCTGCCCGACACCGTCGAGGCGGATATCGACGATGTCCGGCTGATGCGCGACGGCAGCTTTCTCGTCGTGGTTTCCGAGGACGAGCATCTGGCGATTCGGGCCGCGGCGCGGGTCAGCGCCGCCGCACGGTGGAATTCGTCGCCCGGACTGGACGAGCGGCCCGTCACGGAACGACTCGTCTGCAACCGGCGCGAGAGCTTTCCGGTGCGGGAATGCCGGCCTCGCGAGGAGCCGGTGCCCGAGCCGCCGCCGGCCGGGGTCCGCACCGTCCGTGCGGTCTACGAGCGCCCCTACCAGATGCATGCCTCGCTGGCGCCGTCGGCGGCGCTCGCCCACCTGGCCGACGGTGTCCTGACCGTCTGGACCCATTCGCAGGGGCTCTACCCGTTGCGGGCGGCGATTGCGGAGACGCTCGGGCTCGAGCGCGACGTGGTACAGGTGATTCATGCTCCCGGGGCCGGCTGCTACGGGCACAACGGCTCCGACGACGCGGCGCTGGAGGCGGCGATCGTCGCGCGCGCCTTTCCCGGCCGGCCGGTGCTGCTGAAGTGGTCGCGCGAGGAGGAGCACGCGTGGGAGCCCTACGGACCGGCGATGCGCATCGAGCTCTGCGCCCATCTGGACGACGGCGGAAACGTCCGCCACTGGTCGCACGAGACATTCAGCGATACCCACGTGATGCGCGCGCGGCCCGACGTCGCCGGGTCACCGGCCGGCAAGTACCTGGCGCCGCGCTATCTCGCCGACCCGGTGTCCGCACCCGCGCCGGCGCCCAACCTCACCACGAACGGCGGCATCCACCGAAACGCCACCCCGCCGTACGCATTTCCCGATACCCGAATCGTCAAGCACCTCGTGCACGGGCTGCCGCTGCGGGTCTCCGCCCTGCGCACCCTGGGCGCCTACGCCAACGTCTTCGCGGCCGAGTCGTTCATGGACGAGCTGGCGCACGAGGCCGGCGTGGACCCGCTCGACTACCGCCGCCGCCACCTCGACGACGATCGCACTTGCGCGGTGCTCGACGCCGCGGCCGAGCGCTTCGACTGGACGGCGCGCCCGGCCGGAAACGGCGCGGGGATCGGACGGGGAATCGCGGTGGCCCGGTACAAGAACATGAAGAGCTATTGCGCGGTCGCGGTCGAGGTGCAGGTGGGCGACGACGCGGAGGTCGTTCTGCGCCGGGCGGTGGTCGCGGTGGACGCCGGGGAAATCGTCGACGCCGACGGCCTCGCCGCGCAGCTCGAGGGCGGCTTCGTGCAGGCAGCGAGCTGGACCCTGCTCGAAGCGGTGACCTGGGACCGCGACGGCATCACCAGCCGCGACTGGGACAGTTACCCCATCCTGCGATTCGATCGGATCCCCGAGATCGAGACGGTGCTCCTGGACCGGCCCGGCGAGCCCTTCCTCGGGGCCGGCGAAGCGTCCTGCGGCCCCACCGGCGCGGCGATCGCGAACGCGGTCTTCGACGCCACCGGTGTTCGGGCGAGGCGCCTGCCGCTCACCCCGGAGATCCTGCGCGAGGCCGCCGGAAGAGACTGACGTGGACGCAAACTCCTCGACGATGCCGCCGGCCGGTGGTAGCGTCGAACGCTCTCGCCGGCGCCTGCCTGGACGCTGAAGCCATGCCCGACAAGACCGCAACGCTGCCATCCGCCGGCGATGGTCCAATCGACGTTCGCACCGCCCCGGATCGCTACCGCCACTGGCGTCTGCGCGTCGACGGCCGCATCGCGACCCTTGCGCTGGACGTCGACGAGTCGGGCGGCCTCGCGCCCGGCTACGAGCTCAAGCTCAACTCCTACGATCTCGGCGTTGACATCGAGCTGGCGGACGCGGTGCAGCGGCTGCGCTTCGAGCACCCGGAAGTGGCGGTGGTGGTGATCCGCTCGGGACGGGAGCGGGTGTTCTGCGCCGGCGCGAACATCCGCATGCTCGGGGCGTCGAGCCACGCCCACAAAGTCGCCTTCTGCAAGTTCACCAACGAGACGCGGTGCGCTATCGAGGACGCCAGCGCACACTCGGGACAGCGCTATCTCTGCGCGATCAGCGGCACCGCGGCGGGAGGCGGCTACGAGCTTGCGATGGCCGCCGACTGGATCCTTCTCGTCGACGACGGCTCGAGCGCGGTGTCGCTGCCGGAGGTCGCGCTGCTGGGCGTGCTGCCCGGCACCGGCGGACTGGTGCGCGTGGTCGACAAGCGCAAGGTGCGGCGCGACCGTGCGGACTACTTCTCCACCACCGAGGAGGGGGTACGCGGCCGGCGGGCGCTGGAATGGGGCCTGGTGGACGAGATCGCGCCCTCGTCCCGGTTCGAGGCCGCGGTGGAGACGCGCGCGCATGCGCTCGCGGCGACCTCCGACCGCCCGGTCGGCGCACGCGGCATCCGACTTCGCGGGATCGAGCGCCACATCCACGGCGAGGAGATCCACTACGCCCACCTGGAGGCCGGCTTCAATCGCGAGGTCCGGGCGTGCCGAATCCGCATCCGGGGACCGACCGGGGCGCCCCCCGCGGACATCGACGGGCTCACCGGGGCGGGCGATGCCTTCTGGCCCCTCGCGCTCGCGCGCGAGATCGAGGACCTGGTCCTGCACCTGCGGCACAACGAGCCGGACATCGGGACGCTGGTGATTGGCTCGGAAGGAGACCTGACTGCGGTCGCCGCCCACGACGCCTTTCTGCTCGCACACCGCGATGACTGGCTCGCGCGTGAGATCCTGCTCTACTGGAAGCGCCTGCTGAAGCGCATCGACCTGACCTCGCGCAGCCTCATCGCCCTGGTGGAACCGGGGAGCTGCTTTGCCGGCTTCCTGCTGGAACTCGTGCTCGCGGCGGACCGCGGCTACATGCTGGACGGACCGTTCGAGGACGACGGCGCGGAAGCTGCGGTGCGCTTGACGGACTCCAACTTCGGCTGCTTCCCGGGTGTCAACGGCCTGACCCGGCTCGAAGCGCGCTGCCTGGACGACGAGGAGGCGGTGAGCCGTGCCCGCCAGCAGACCGGCCGCGACCTCACTGCCGCCGGCGCCGGGTCGAATCGTCTCGTCACCTTCACCCCCGACGACATCGACTGGGAGGACGAGGTGCGCATCGCGCTCGAGGAGCGTGCGGCGTTCTCGCCCGATGCGCTCACGGGGATGGAGGCGAGCCTGCGCTGCCCGGGGCCGGAGACGATGGAATCACGCATCTTCGGGCGCCTCACCGCCTGGCAGAACTGGATATTCCAGCGCGAGAACGCGGTGGGAGAACGCGGGGCGCTGACCCTGTACGGCACCGGGGCGCGGGCCGACTTCGACCGGAGACGGGTGTAGCGGCAGGAAGGACGGACGGCAATCGAACGATGCCGATACGCCACTGCCGGCAACGGGGAGTGCAGGGTACGAGGCAAGGCGTAGTCGATTCGGGTTGCGTCGCAGTCCGGCTCCCGGAGTTCGAAGCTGTCGAGTCAGGATTATGCTTGTGTGCATAATGCGTTCAGGCATAATCCTTCCATGCAATTTCTCGACCGACTTGACGAGATGCGCCGGCTGGATGGCGCTCTCCAGCGACCAGGGTCGTTTGCGGTGATCTGGGGGCGTCGCCGGGTGGGCAAGTCACGACTGCTCATCGAGTGGTCGCGGCGCCACGGGGGGCTGTACACCGTGGCAGATCAATCCGCTCCGCCCGTGCAGCGCCGCTACCTTGCCGCGGCGGTGGCCGAGCGGTTTCCCGGATTTGCCGACGTGGAGTATCCGGACTGGCACTCGTTCCTGATGCGCCTCTCCACCGAAGCCGAGCGCACGGGTTGGCGGGGCCCATTCGTGCTGGACGAGTTGCCGAACCTGATCGCCGCGGAGCCGAGCATCGCCGGGGTGCTGCAATACTGGCTCGATCGGCCCGAGCGGCGACTGTGCGTGGTGGTCAGTGGCTCGAGCCTGCACATGATGCATGGCGCGATACTCGATGCCGGCGCTCCGCTGTACGGCCGAGCCAGCGAAGCCTTCGCGGTGCGGCCCCTGCGGCCCGGATATCTGCGTGAAATCTTCGACCCGGACGAAGCACGCGATCTCGTCTCCATGTATGCGCTCTGGGGCGGAATGCCGCGCTACTGGGAGCTCGCGGAGCCATTTGGTCGCGACCTCGGTGCGGCGGTGGACACGCTGGTTCTGGACCCCGCCGGACCCTTGCACGGAGAGCCGGACCGGTTGCTGCTCGAAGAGACCCCACCGGTCACGGCATTGCGGCCGCTCCTGGACACGATTGGCGCCGGTGCCCATCGGGTCAGCGAAATTGCCGGTCGACTCGCACGGCCTGCCTCCAGCTTGTCGAGACCCCTCGCGTCGCTCATCGAGATGGAATTCGTGCGCCGGGAGATTCCGTTCGGGAGCAGCCCGAAGTCGGGCAAGCGCAGCCTGTACCGCATCGACGATCCGTTCATGCGGCTGTGGTTCCGGGTCGTCGCGCCGCATCGGGCAGCGCTGGCGGAAGCACCATGCGAGACGCGACTGCACTACTGGCGCCGGCATCGCCGGAGTCTGGAAGCGTATGCCTGGGAGGAGCTGTGCCGCATGTCCGTGCCGCTGTTGCATCGCGCCGACATTCCGCTTGCGCGGCTCGGTCCCTTCGAGCCGGCACAGCGGTACTGGCGTGGCAGCGAGCCGGAGTTCGATGTCGTTGCGCGCTCCGTGGATCGCCGGCGAATGCTCGTGGGAGAGGTGAAGTGGCAAGCGGAGGCGGCTACGCGATGGGGGACCGGTACCCCCGCCGACACCGGTGCTCTCCCCGGGGCGGCGGAGGCCGAACCCGTGCACGTGCAATTCGTTCCCGATGCGGTCGGCGTCCCGGTCGATGTCGAAGTCGTCGATGCAAGGACGGTGATGGCGGTTCTGCGGTAGGCGTTCGCGGTGCCCGTCGCTGGCGGGTTGGAGCGGTACGACGGGTAGTTTCGTCCGGTTGAAACGTGACCGACGAACATTTTGAACGACTCTCTCCGTGCAAATCCTTCGATTGAATCGTAGAATTTGCACGATGTGGATTGACCGTCACATAGAACCGCTTCTCCTGCAACGGGCCGCGACCCGACCGGTGGTGGTGTTGACCGGCGCGCGCCAGACCGGGAAGACGAGTCTGATGCGCCGGCTGTTTCCGAACCATGCCTTCGTTACTCTGGATCTGCCGAGCGAAGCGGAGCAGGCCGAGCGCGATCCCGGATCCTTTCTCGCACGATATCCGCCTCCCGTCATCGTCGACGAGGTGCAGTACGCACCGGGTCTCTTCCGCCACCTGAAGGCGGCGGTCGATCGCGACCGGGGACGCGCCGGCGCCTTCCTCCTTACCGGCTCGCAGCCACTCGGCCTGATGAAGTCGGTTTCCGATTCGCTGGCGGGGCGCGCCGGCATCGTGGAGCTGGAGCCGCTCTCCTTTGCGGAGGCCAGGGCGGCGCATCCGCACTTGGCCGTCGAGGAGTTCCTGGTGCGCGGCGGCTTTCCCGAGCTCTACGCGAACCTGGACATCGAGTCGGAGGGCTTTCTTCGCTCCTACGTGGCGACGTATCTGGAGCGTGATCTCCGGCAGCTCCTCCAGGTGTCGAGCCTGCGCGACTACGAACGCTTCCTGCGCGCCGCGGCGCTGCGCACCGCGCAGCTCCTCAATCGTTCCGATCTCGCCCGCGACGTCGGCATCAGCGGCTCCACCGCCGGTGCCTGGCTGTCGGCGCTGGAGGCGTCGCATCAGCTCGTGCTTCTGGAGCCCTGGTTCGCGAATCGGACGAAGGGGCTCGTGAAGCGGCCCAAGCTCTACCTGCGCGACGCCGGGCTCGCGGCATTCCTGTGCGGCGTGCACACGACGCAGGCGTTGCACTCGTCGCCGCTCGCCGGTGCGCTGTGGGAGACGCTGGTCTGCGCCGAGATCCGCCGCGCGCAGTCCAACCGACGCGGCGGCTGGGACCTCAACTTCTGGCGGGATCGCATGCGCGAAGCCGACTTCCTCCTGCACCGGGCGGGCACGTTCCATCTCGCGGATGCCAAGTGGACCGAGCACCCGGACGGGCGCGACGCCGAGGTGCTGCGCAAGGTCGCCCGCGAGCTGTCGGCGGGCGCCGTGCAGTCGATGTCGATCTTCTGCCGGGCGCCGAATGCCTATCCGATCGGTGCAGGTGACGTGCAGGCCGTTCCGCTTGCCGTGCCGGCGGGGTTCGAGGGTTGGATTTAGATACGGAGCGTAGGACGAAGAGCGGAGGGTTAGAATCGGTCCCGAGGGTAAACGTCGTCAAAGGATCGAGAAGACGCGGAAATGAATGAACGCCGACCGGGGGCGAATCTCCCCCGCCTGATCGGGCTGCCACAAGGACGGCGGAGGGTCATGCAAGCAGACCGCCGAAACTCGAGAAACAGAATCGCAACCGAGAGCGGACCCGCGTCGCCTGAGCCTCCCCGGCGCCAAGCTGATCATCCCGGTTGCGGTCGACGCGAGCGGATGGAGCTTGACCGTGTTCGGATTGGGGACCAGGAACTTCCCGCTCCAGAAAGTCTGCGGGCAGTCACGACTCGCGAGTACTCTTCCGCGCGGCCGGCGGGGATGAACCTCTCCTCATCTGACGCTGCGAAGGGCAGAGTCAGCGCCTCCTGAGCAATTCGAGATACCGTTCCCGTGACATGCCGGCGGTCCGCATGTTGTTCCTGATGATGTCGAGGCCGACCTCGGAGTACTTCGGGATGATGACGGGACGGGCAATCCCTGGCTTGGTCAGGACGACATGCGAGCCGGTGGTGCGATCCTGCGTGAAGCCGTCCGCCTCGAAGACCCGGACGAGCGTCCGCCAATCAGCCGGCGCGAGCCTGCTCACGCGCCACCAGTGAGAGCGGGACGTGAATCATGTGCCGATCTTCCATGGGCTGCGGATTCGCATCCGGCTCGAATCCGCAGTCCTTGATCACTCGGTCCAGAGTACCGCGCGCTAGACAGGATTCGACGAACAACTGCAAAGCCTCGACGAGGTTGTCAAGAGCGGCTTCCTCGCTGGGACCTTGGCTGTAGACATCGAGCGGGGGACAGAAAGACACGAAATGGTCTCCATCCTTTCGCACCTCCGCGGGAACGGCCAACTCGAACCGGATTCTGTTCGCCATGCGTCGTCTCTCTACCTCGTGGGCGAAAAAACTTCACCTTCATGCTTGTGTCATCTTGCGAGGCTTGGCCTCTTCGAGCCGGCGTATCGGTACTGGCGCGGCAACGACTCAGAGTACGATATCACCTCCCGCAATGGCGCGGACAGGCTGGCTTGCGCCATTGCGGAAGGTGATTCGGCATGCCTCGTCGTCGCTCATGCCCACCGGGCAGCCGAACCGTGGAGAAGCTTCGGAGACCCTCTCGCGCCGCGGTGCGAAACGCGTGCCGGTCGGGCGGCCTCGTGGCACCTAGGCAACAAGGATCTGAAAATGGCATCCGTCGACCTGAACGACCGTATCCCCAACAACGTCGATCTCGCCTCCGATCGCCGCCTGCGCCGCGCGCTGGAGCAATGGCAGCCGGCCTTTCTCGACTGGTGGCGGGAGATGGGACCGGTGGCCGGCGCGGTGCCGGAGGTGTACCTCCGCACCGCGACATCCGTGGACCGCAGCGGGTGGGCGAACTTCGGCTATACGCGGATGCCGGACTACCGCTGGGGTGTCTTTCTCGCCGATCCGGAGCCCGACCGGCGCATCGGCTTCGGCGACCACAAGGGCGAGCCGGTCTGGCAACGCGTGCCGGGCGACTACCGGGCGGCGCTCCGCAGGCTGATCGTGATCCAGGGCGACACCGAGCCGGCCTCGGTCGAGCAGCAGCGCCATCTCGGCCGGACCTGCCCGTCAGGCTACGACTTGCGCAACCTCTTCCAGATCAACGTCGAGGAGGGCCGCCATCTCTGGGCGATGGTCTATCTGCTGCACGCGCATTTCGGCCGCGACGGGCGCGAGGAGGCCCAGGCGCTGCTCGAACGCCGGTCCGGCGACGCGGATCGGCCCCGCATTCTCACCGCCTTCAATGAACGGACTCCGGACTGGCTCGCCCTGTTCATGTTCACCTTCCTCACCGATCGCGACGGAAAGTTCCAGCTCTACTCCCTGGCCGAGTCGGCGTTCGATCCCCTCGCGCGCACCTGCCGGTTCATGCTGACCGAGGAGGCGCACCACATGTTCGTCGGCATCACCGGATTGAGCCGGGTCGTGCAGCGCACCTGCGAGATCATGCGCGACCACGGGACCGACGACGTGCGCAGGTTCGGCGTCATCGACCTGCCGACGTTTCAGAGGTACCTGAACTTCCACTTCAGCGTGACCCTCGACCTGTTCGGCGCGGAGGTGTCGACGAACGCGGCCGCGGGTTACACCAGCGGGCTGAAGGGCCGATTCCACGAGACCGACATCGACGACGATCACCGTCTGAACGCCGCCGGCTACCTGGTCCTGCGGTGGCAGGACGGCGCGTTCCGCAAGGTCGAGGTTCCCGCCCTCAACGCCCTCAACGAACGGCTGCGCGACGACTTCATCGCGGACGTGGAGGTGGGCGTCGGGCGGCTCAATCGCGTCATCCGCAGCTTCGGAGTGGACTTCGAGCTCACGCTGCCGCACGTCGCGTTCAATCGCCGCGTGGGCGCGTTCGCCGAGCTGGACGTCACGCCGCAGGGGGCGGTGATCGATGCCGCCGACTGGCGGGCTCGGGAAGAGGAATGGCTGCCTTCGGCATCCAATCGCGCCTACGTCGCCTCGCTGATGCCGGAAGCGATTACCGAGCCGGGCCGGTTCGCCAACTGGATCGCGCCTCCGTCCCGGGGCATCAATCACCAGGCCATCGATTTCGAATACGTGCGGCTCGATTGAACGACGGTGGCGGCAGCGGCGCGAGCGAGGCCTTGCCTTCCACCGACGAGGCGTGAGCGGCTCCCCCGGTACCCTGCGAGCCGACGAGACCGATGATTGCGGCCCTGACACCCCCGGTTCAGTCACGTGTTGCCGTTCGCATTCTGGCGGTGCTGTGCGCCGCGTTCATGGCGAGCCAGTTCTACCGGGTGTCGAACGCGGTCATCGCCCCGGAGCTCATGCGCACCCTGTCCATCTCCTCCGAGGCGATGGGGGTGATCACCGGCGCCTACTTCCTCGCGTTCGGGCTCATGCAGATACCCACCGGGATGCTGCTCGACCGATTTGGTCCCAGGCGCACCATGTCCGGGCTGTTCGTCGTCGCCGCCGCCGGTTCGGCGGTGTTCGCGACGGCCGATGGGGGTGTCGGTCTCACCGTGGGACGTGCCCTCATCGGTGTCGGTTGCGCGGCGGGGCTGATGGGGATTCTGGTGTCGATCTCGCGCTGGTACCCGCCGGAGCGGTTCGCGGGGCTGAGCAGTCTCGTCTACGTCGTCGGCGGTGCGGGGGTGCTGTTCGCGACCACACCGCTGGCGGCCGCGGCCGACACCATCGGGTGGCGCGGAGCGTTCTGGGCGATGACCGTGGTCACCATGGGTCTGGCCGCGTTGATGTTCGCGATGGTGCGCGACGCGCCGCCGGGGCAGGCGATCGAGAGCGCGGGCGAGTCGTTCGGCGAGATGATCGCGGGAGTCAGGGCGGTGGCCGCCAACCGGCAGCTCTGGCACGTGTGCGCCATCCAGTTCGTCAACTACGGCACCATCCTCGCCATCGTCGGCCTGTGGGCGGGACCGTATCTGAACGACGTCCACGGCATGCAGGGGGTGCTGCGGGGCAACGTGCTGTTCGTCATCAACCTCGCGATGCTCGCAGGGGTGCTGGTCTACGGCGTCGTCGAGCGCCGTCTCGGCTCGCGCAAGCGGGCCATTGCCTGGGGCAGCGTCGCGTCGGCCGCGATCCTGCTCGTGCTCGCGTTCGCGCCCGACATGGGTCGGTGGCCGGCGGTGGGGCTGCTCGTCGCGTTCACCTTCACGAGCGCCCACATCATGCTCAACCACGCCCACGCCCGTGCGGTGCTCCCGGACCACCTCGTCGGACGCGGCCTCACGCTGCAGAACGTCGCGGTGTTCTTCGGGGTCGCGACCATGCAGAGCGCAACCGGCCTCATCGTCGGCAGGTTCACCGAAGTGGGTGAGGCGGCGCCCGACATCGCATACCGCTCGGTGTTCGGCTTCCTCGCGCTGATGATCGTGATCTCGCTCCTGCTCTACCTGCCGGTGCGCGACGTCAGGACCGGTTAGAGCGAATTGGCGCTCGCCCGGCGAACCGCGTGCGTCAGTTCGTCCGCGGCCGGGAGGTCGTCGAGGCCGACGAACACGAGCCCCGGAGCCGGCATCGAATGTTCACGAGCGGGACCTCGGCGCTCGATGTCGACGGTGCGCCCGCAGGCCTGAACCAGCATCCAGTCGTGCTCGGGGCCCTCGGCCGACACGATGAAACCCTTGGCCCGGAGTACCCGTGGCATGAGCGCGGACAGGGCCGTGCGCAGGCGATCGGGATCGACGGGGTCCGGGCACGGTACGAAGCGAGCCGTGAACCATCGAGTGTGGTCGGAGTCATGATTGTGGACTTCTCGATTGGAGTCGTCCGCCCGGGCGGGTGAGAGCGGCGCCTCGCGCACGAACGTCCTCCCCGGGTGTTCGGCGTCGACCGACCGGGCAGCCGTCCTTGGGTGAAGTCTCGTCCCGACGCCCGTCGCCGATGGCAGCAGGGTGTGCGCACCCGACTTGAATTCGGTGCCGGATTGGTGCGCCTGCGAGGGAGCGAGCAGGTCCAGCCGGGCGCCGGACAGCAGCTCCATCGGGATGTCGGCATCAACCGAGCGAATCGTCGGCGCCCGCGCATGGCCGTGGGCCCAGCGCTCGGATTCCTTGATCTCCTCCGCCGTCACGCGGTCGCACTTGTTGAGCACCAGGAGGTCGGCCGACGCGAGCTGGCGCCTGACGGTTTCACGCAGCCTGTGGTCCTCGTAGCGCGCGCGCACCGTCTCCACGTCGGCCAGCACCACGACGAGATCACGCGAAAGCCCCGGATGCAGGGTCGCGACGTCGGCGATCGCGCGCGGATCGGCCACGCCGCTGGCCTCCACCAGGATGTGCTCGGGTGGCCGATCTCCGGCCAGCACGCGATCGAGCGTGTCCACGAGGTCGTCGCCCATAGAGCAGCACACGCAGCCGTTCGCGAACGTGACGGTCTCGCCGTCGTGGGCGGCGACGAGGCTCCCGTCGACCGCCAACTCCCCGAAGTCGTTGACGAGCACCGCGTAGCGCACGCCGTGGCTGCCGGACAGGATCCGGTTCAAAAGGGTGGTCTTGCCGGCGCCGAGAAACCCGCCGAGGACACTCATCGGAACCCGGGCGCTCACCGCGGCGCGCTCTGCGATGCGGCAGGCAAGGCCGGAGATGCCCGTCCGCCGGCGGCGATGTCACGGCGCGCGGCAGGTTCGCGACCCCTCCATGCGGCGGACACCGGCCGCCCCGCACTCGTCGCGACTCGCTCGGTCATTGCGGATTCTCCGGCCCGCCAATCTCCGACACCGGAAATACGCGTCCGCCCACCACGGTGCCCCAGACCCCGACGTCCTTCAACGTCGCCGGGTCCACGGCCAGGGGGTCGTCCTCGAGGATCGCGAAATCCGCCCGCTTGCCGGTCTCGATGGAGCCGATCTCGGTGTCGAGCTTCAGGGTGAACGCGGCGCCGAGGGTGACGGCGTGGAGTGCGTCCGCGGCCGTGATCCGCTCGGCCGGGCCAAGCACTCGCCCGTCGGCGGTGCGCCGGTTCACCGCGCACCATGAGGTGAACAGCGGCGCGAGGTGGGTGACCGGCGCGTCGGAATGGATCGAGAAGGGCACACCGAGGCGCATCGCGGTGCCGGTCGCGTCCATGCGCTCCGCCCGCTCCGGTCCCATGGTGAGCGCGACGTGCTGGTCTCCCCAGTAGTAGATGTGGTTCGCGAAGAGATTGGCGCAGATCCCGAGTCGTGCCATGCGCCGGAAGTGGGCGTCGTGGGCCATCTGGCAGTGCTGGAGGGTGAAGCGCGCATCGGTCGCGGGGTGCTCCCGCAGGACGGCTTCGATCGCGTCGATGGCGGCTTCGGTCGCTTCGTCGCCGTTGGTGTGGATGTGCACCTGGAGTCCGGCCCGGTGGTAGGTCCCGATGATCCGCGGCAACTCCTCCCGCGGCTCGATGTACCACAGCCCGTTCTCGTGCCCGTTGTAGTACCCCGGCCATTTCATCCGCGCGGTGAAGCCCTGAATGGAGCCGTCCGCGACGAGCTTGACGAGTCCGTAGCGCAGGCGCTCGTGGCTGCGCGGAACCAGCGACCGCACCCATTCCACTCCTTCGTCGGGGGGACGGCCGTTGGCGAAGAACGCGGGGACGATGCGAAGCGGGTAGCCCTCGCGCGCGCTCTCCTCGACCTGGCCCGCCACGGTCTCCTCCGGCAGCTCGTTGGCGAGGTCGGTGGCGGTGGTCACGCCGGCGCGGAGCGCGCTGTGCGCGAACCGCCACAGGGCGTCGCTGCCGCCCATGTCGAGAAACCGGCGCTTGCCCGCCGCGCGGTACGCGATTGCCAGCAGCGCCGGTCCCTGGAGCTCGCCGGTCGGTTCCCCCGCGGCGTCCCTGACGAGCCCCTGCACGTCGGTGTCGCGCGTGATGCCGGCGCGGCGCAGCAACTCGGAGTTCACATTGACCATGTGGCCGCTCTGGTGCATCAGGAGCACCGGGCGGGTCGCAGACACCCGGTCCAGGTCCGCCGCGACCATGCGGCGGCCGCCGAAGAAGATGGGATCGAATCCCCAACCCATCGCGGCCTTGTCCGGGTCGGAGAGACGGCGCTCGGACGCCCGAAATCGATCCACGACCTCGTCGATGCCCTTGAGTCCACGGTGGACGCCGCCGTCCGGCGCGGTCCGATCGAAGTAGCCGAGGTAGGTGTCCTCCCACGCGCCGCCTTCCCAGGAGTGGCAGTGCCCCTCGACGAAGCCCGGAACGATCACCCTGTCGGCGAATCGGTCGTCGATCTCGTGTGCCCCCCATCCGGTCAGGTCGTCCAGCGTGCCGGTGCCCAGAATCCGGCCGTCGCGAACTGCGACGTGGGTCGCCTCCGGGCGGCGGCGGTTCATCGTGAGGATCTTGCGCGCTGCGTAGACGGTCGTCGGCATCGTGGAATCTCGTGTGAGGAACGGGGGTGAACGGCACGGCAAGTGCGCGCGGGCGATCTCCGTCCGTCCGTTTCTGTGAGAATACCGCTTCAACGCCGGCCGCGATGCCGGATGCCGACCCGAGGAGCCCATTGTCATGCTGCCGTTGACCGGTTATGCCGATCGCCTGTCGGTTCGTCCCGGAGAGACGATCCGCTTTCATCTCAGCAACGCCACCGGCGCCGATGTCGATGCGGAGATCGTGCGCGTCGTCTGTGCGGACCCCAACCCCGCCGGTCCCGGCATCACCCTGGAGCCGGTCGAGGCGGCTCCGGTGGCGTGCGGGGTCGCGCGCGAGGAGCGCTCGCCGCACGGCTCGTACGCCCGAATCGATGCACCGGGGCCCTGCTTCGCAACGGGCAGCTTCTCGGCGACGTGCCTCGTCTACCCGACGCGGCTCGCCGGCTCACGGCAGGCGATCGTCTCGCGCACCGATCCAGCGGCGGCACGCGGATTCTCTCTGGCGCTCGACGAGCGGAACCGGCTGTGTGCATCGATTGGCGACGGATCGTCGATGCGTGACGTGGCGACGGTGGAGAGTCCGCTGGTCGAACGAGCATGGTACGCCGTGTGGCTCGTCCTGGACGCGGAGGCGGGAGAGGTGCGTGCGGGATGGGCGGCGTTGTCTCCGCGATTCGGGGAGACGCCTCCGGCGAAGACGGCCAGCGCGTCGCTTCCGCCCGGTTCGTCCCCCGTGGTGGACGCGCCGCTTCTGCTTGCGGCGGCGAACCACGAGCATCCGGTCCTGCACTTCAACGGCAAGCTGGAGGCGCCCGCGGTGTTCGACCGGGCGCTGACCGCAGGGGAGATCGACGATGCGGCGCGCGGCGGCGCGGTCGCGGGGGCGAGCGCACGATGGGATTTCACGCGCGGCGTCGAGTCCAGTCGCATCGAGGACACCGGTCCTCACGCGCTGCATGGTCGGCTCGTCAACGTCCCGGCCCGGGGAATGACCGGCTCGCGCTGGAGCGGCCGCGAGATGTGCTGGCGGCACGCGCCGCACGAATTTGCCGCCATTCACTTTCACGAAGACGATATCGACGACTGCGGCTGGCCGGTCGCCTTCGAGTGGACGGTGCCCGAGGGTGCCCGCTCGTCGACCTACGCATTGATGCTCGAGGCGGACGACGCGAAGGAGAACATCCCCTTCTTCGTGGTGCCGCCGAAGGGGACGACCACGGCGCCCATCGCGGTGGTGGTCTCGACGTTCACGTACACGATCTACGCGAACCATGCCCGCCCGGAGTGGACGCGCGACCCGCAGTGGCGGGCGGACTGGAAGGCGCAGACCGCGACGTGGAACGGCTATCCCAACAACCCGGGCGACCACGTCGAGTACGGACTCTCGACCTACAACTACCATACCGACGGAAGCGGCATCTCCATCGCGTCGTGGCACCGGCCCATGCTGAACGTGCGCGTCGGCTACATCACCTACACGTACCCCGATATCCGCGGTTCCGGACTGCGCCACTTCTGTGCCGACACCCATCTCACCTCCTGGCTGGAGGCGAAGGGCTACGACTACGACATCGTCACCGACCAGGAACTGCACGACGAAGGCGCGCAACTGCTCAACGCCTACCGCGTGGTGACGACGGGCTCGCATCCCGAGTACCACACCCGCGAGACGCTGGATGCGCTGGAGGGGTACCGCGACCGGGGTGGACGGTTGTGCTACCTCGGAGGGAACGGCTTCTACTGGAAGGTCGCCCTGTCGCCGGAGAAGCGGGGCGTCATCGAAATCCGCAGAGGGGAGGGCGGAATCCGTGCCTGGGCGGCGGAGCCCGGGGAGTACTACAACCAGTTCGACGGCGAATACGGCGGACTGTGGCGCCGCAACGGGCGCCCGCCGCAGAATCTCTCCGGAGTCGGATTCACCGCCCAGGGCAACTTCGTGGGTTCGTACTACCGCAAGCGCACGGAGGCATCCGATCCGCGGGTCGCGTGGATGTTCGATGGCATCGGTGGCGAGACTTTCGGCGACCATGGCCTCGGCGGCCACGGCGCGGCCGGTTTCGAGCTCGACCGTGCCGACAAGCGGCTCGGAACCCCCTTGCATGCCGTGGTCGTCGCAAGCTCGGAGAATCACCCGCCCGATGCGCCGTGGGTGCTCGTGCCCGAGGAGCACCTCACCCACCTCACCACCTGGCCCGGTGAGCCGATCGAAAAGTTGATTCGTGCCGACCTCACGTTCTTCGAGACGCCGAGGGGTGGGGCGGTGTTCTCCACCGGCTCCATCACCTTCTGCGGCAGCCTGCCGAGCAACGGGTTCGAGAACGACATCTCGCGGCTGCTCGCGAACGTGCTCGATCGCTTCCTCGAACCGGAGCCTTTCGAGATGCCCCGCGATCACGGTTAGTGGCGACATGTCGCCGAGTCGCGCATCGAGGGTGGGGAGATTTCGGCGTGGGCAGGGCGAACGGGGGTCGGGACGCGCAGGCGCACGTGACGGTGCGTTCAGTGCCTTGGCCGCGTTCAACGAGGCCGATGTCGGCAGATCCGCATCCGCAGTCGTGTATCGGAGCCATGTTGCGGTCGGAGCAAAGGCGCGATTCGGGTCGGCTACCGCCGACGTCCTCTTGATCGCGATCAATCGCCAAAGGACGGCCGGAACAATAAGCTTGTCGACGGTTGTCAATACACGGGAGATCACAGATGGCAGTCATCACGATGACGCGGGAGATGGGCTCGCTCGGACGCGATGTCGCGCTTGGACTCGCCGATCGACTGGGGGTCGAACTTGTCCAGCACGAACTGGTGGAGCACATCGCCGAGAAGATGCACATGCAGGAAAGCTCGGTGAACCGATTCCTGGAGGGCAAGGCGGGTCTTCTCGAACGCTGGGGAATCAACGAGAACGACATGTCGCTGTACACCACGGAAGAGCTTCTGGCGGTCGCGCAGCGGGGGAACGTCCTGATTCGCGGCTGGGGTGCGACCTACGTGCTGCGCGATATCTCCCACGTGACCTGCGTCAGGATCTGTGCCCCGGTCGCCATGCGTGCCGAAAACGTCATGGAACGGGTCGGGATCGTCCACCACGATGTCGCCATGAAGGAGGTCCGGCGCAACGACGCCGCGTACGCGCGCCGGATGCAGCACCTGTTTCATGTCGACTACCGGGATCCGATGCTCTACGACATGGTGTTCAACACCGAGAAGGTCTCGGTCGACGCGTGCATCGACATGGTCTCCGAGACGGTCGCCCGGACGGAAAACCAACCTACGCCGCAATCGACCTCCAGACTCGAAGAGATGGTGACGCTCGCGCGTGTGCGATCCGCCCTGCGGCGCAGTGAAATCACGAGTCGGCCCACGCCGTCGTTGACGATTGAGCTCGACGCCGAATCCGGGGAACTCCTGTTGAGTGGTGTGGCTGACGATCAGGCGTTCAAGGACGAGGCGGAGCGGCTCGCGCGCGAGGTGCCCGGTATCGAATCAGTGCGCAACGATCTGATCGTCGTGCGTTCGGTCCTGGGTCCCTAGCCGCTTGAATTCGCGGTCGCCGACTCCACATTCGGAGTCGACGCAAGGCACGCGGGAAGCGGAGACATTCCGCGGTGGTGCGGCCTTCATCCTCGAACAATATCGGAGGATCGACGAATCATGGCGACACTTGCCCATCGGTTGCCGACCCCGGCCGCGGACCTGCGGGGCTACCTGCGGGCGGTGCAGGCGTTCCCTTTCCTGACCGCCGCCGAGGAACGCGATCTGGCAACGCGTTTCCGGCGCGAGGACGACCTCGAAGCGGCGTGGCGGCTCGTCACCTCGCATCTGCGATACGTCGCCAAGGTGGCCCGAGGCTATCGCGGATACGGCCTGCCTCAGGAGGATCTGATCCAGGAGGGCAACATCGGCCTGATGAAGGCGGTCAAGCGCTTCGACCCCGACGTCGGGGTCCGGCTCGTCTCGTTCGCGATGCACTGGATCAGGGCCGAGATTCACGAGTTCGTGCTCCGCAACTGGCGCATCGTCAAGGTCGCGACGACCAAGGCCCAGCGCAAGCTCTTCTTCAATCTTCGGGGAGCGAAGCAGCGTCTCGGCGCGCTGTCGCGTGACGAGATCGACGAAATCGCGAGCGATCTCGCGGTGCGACCGGAAGACGTGGCGGAGATGGAGCGCCGGCTCGAAGCGCATGACGCCGCGTTCGATGGCCTCATCGACGACGACGACCACGCGGCGCCGTCGGCGTGGATTGCCGACTCGGCACCGGATCCGTCAGAGGCGGTGGAGGCGGCGCAGTGGAGCGAATCCGCGACGAGGCAGGTGCGGATCGCCATGGAGAAGCTGGATGCGCGGGCGCGCGATATCGTGGAACGCCGCTGGCTCGCCGAGCCGAAGGCCAGGCTGCGCGAGCTTGCCGAGAAGTACGGCGTATCCGCCGAACGCGTGCGTCAGATCGAAGCGCAAGCGTTGCGGGAGCTCAAGGACGCGGTGGCGGGCGTGTTGACGGCTTGATCGAGACGGCTCCCGCTTCGAGAACCCATCACCTCACGCTGTACCCGCCCAACCGGTCCTGCCCGCGGCGTAATCGCGACCGTCTGCCAGCCGGCGAACGCCGGCTGTTCGAGCGCTGGCCCCACCGCTTCCTGCGAACTGCGACGGCGCTGCTCGTCGATTCGTGGTTCGCCTCACGCCGGCCACGCGGCTACCGCTCGGGCGAGACCTGCGCCTGAATGCATCGGAATCCTGCGTGGAGAAGGAAAGAGGGGCGACACCGGTCGCCCCTCTTGCTCGCTACATCGTCTTCAGTGCGACACCGCAATCCGCTTGGGCTGCAACGCGGCGCGCTTCGGAATCACCACTTCGAGCACGCCGTGCTTGCCGCTGGCGGAGATGGCTTCGGCGTCGGCGGTGTCGGGCAGGGTGAACCGGCGATAGAAGCTGCCGTACACCCGCTCCACCCGGCGGTAGCCGTTGTCGCCCTCGTCCCGGGTCTCGAGCTTGCGCTCGCCCTTGATGGTGAGCACGCCGTTCTCCATCGTGACCTCGATGCCGTCGGGCTCGACGCCGGGAATGTCCGCGGTGATCGTGAACTGCCCGCTGTCTTCCTTGATGTCCACCGCCGGCGTCCAGCGGCTGGTCGCCACGTTCGAGCCGTCCTCGGCTCCGGCCACCGCACGGTCGAACACGCGGCTCATTTCGTTCTGAAGCTGTCGCATCGCGCTCCAGGGCTCGTATCTGGTCAGCAACATCTTGCGATCCTCCGTTGTCAGGTCTGGTGACGGCTTCTCGCCGCTTGCTGAACAGGTTGGATCGCAATGCAATTTTTCAAGCAGTTCGCACCCTGGACCGGCCATGTCCCCTCGAGTGGAGGGTGCCGTCCACGGCGGGTACGCCATCGCAGCGGTTGCGTATCGCGTCGGCGCGCTCGGCGAGCCGGACCATGCCTTCGCGGCAAGGCAGGATGTGGTGGGCGCCCGGTACGTCTTCTCACCGGAGAACGAAACCCGGTGCGACGGCGTCCGGCCCACTCCGCCCGGACTGTCCTCTCCGGCCGCCACTTCCATCGTCAATCACCGTGACGACTTGTTCATGTAGAGTGTGCCGCCCACCCCGAGGACCGACGGAAGGAGTCAGGATGTCGTGGTCTTCGACCCGAGCCGCGAGTTGCAGGAGGCACGGTCATGTTCATGCCGGCGTCAACCTCGGGCGTCGGGAATTCGGGAGCCGCGGGCGGCTACGCGGGTGATTGCGTGCACTTCGCTGCCGCTCGCAAGCACCGCGGCGGCGGCAGTGCTTGCGTTCGGCACGGTGCACGACGGGAGCGGTTCGGAGCCGAAGAGTCGGTCGGCGGCCCGCTGGTCCGGGATTCGGCACCAGTTGGTCAGGCGCAGGGTGCTTGTTTCGCGGAGGCGCTGCCTCGGCACCTCCATTGTCCCAAGGCTCAGGGAGAGCAACAGATGGCAGTTCGCGAGATACTCGAAATAGGACACCCCACGCTGGCCGCGCGTGCGCGCGAGGTGGAAGTGGGTGCAATCGGTACACCCGAAGTGCAGGGCTGGGTCGACGACCTGCTCGATACGATGCGCGCCGCCAACGGTGCCGGTATCGCCGCCAATCAGATCGGTATCCCCTACCGGCTGTTCACGGTGGAAGTCAGGGCCGACAATCCGCGATATCCGTACAAGCCACCGATACCTCTGACGATTCTGATCAATCCCACCATCGCTTTCCTGTCCGACGAGACCTTCGAGAACTACGAGGGCTGTCTGTCGGTGCCGAATCTGCGAGGAGCGGTGATTCGTCACCTGGAGATATCGGTTTCCGGCTACGATCGCGACGGCGCACACCAGTCGTTCGAGGTTCGCGGATACTCGGCCGGTACCTTTCAGCACGAGAAGGACCATCTCGACGGAATCCTGTTTCCGCACCGGGTCGTCGACCCCGGCACGTTTTGCAGTTGGTCCACGTTCTCGGCGTTCCGCCAGGAGGAATTCGCCAATCGAGTCCGGCAGCTCGTCGAGCGCTGGGGAGCCTGATGGAGTGCCGTTCAGGCCACGATTCGAGTCGTGCGGGGGAGAGTGCCGTGGGCAGCCACTGGTTCGAGGACTTCGAGGTCGGACAGCGTTTCGTGTCGCAGGGTGTGACGTTCACCGAGGCCTCGATAATCGACTTCGCGGTCCGCTACGACCCTCAGCGCTTCCATATCGACAAGGAGGCGGCCGCGCGAACCCACTTCGGCGGAATCATCGCAAGCGGATTCCAGACCCTCGCGCTGTCGTTTCGAATGTTCTTCCAACTCGGGGTGATTCGGGATTCGGGGATCGGAGCGCCGGGAATCGAGGATCTGCGCTGGACCGCGCCCGTGCGTCCCGGCGATACGCTGCACACCGAGGCTGAGGTGGTGGAAGTGAAGCCGTCGAGGTCGAAGACGGACAGAGGAGTCGTGCGGGTGCGCTACACCGCCCGGAATCAACGCGGGGAGTCCGTCATGACCCTGATCGTGCCCCAGATCGTCGCGCGTCGACCATCCGGCTGACCGTAACGGGCCACCATGAGCGTCGAACATCCGAGCGGGGGGGCGCAGCCGAGCACGAGACCGCGCCGATTCGGCCGCTACGTCGTGCGTCGCGCCATCGGACGCGGAGGCTTCGCCACGGTGTACGAAGGTTTCGACGGCGAGCTCGATCGACCGGTCGCAATCAAGGTGGCCCATATCGGAAGGACGGACTCCTCGCAAGGCCGTGCCGCGTTCGTCAAGGAAGCCCGGCAACTCGCCCGTCTGCAGCACCCGCGCATCGTCACCGTGTTCGATGCGGGGGTCGAAGGCGAACATCGCTACATCGTGTCGGCGCTGCTTTCCGGGACGAGCCTGCTTTCGCACCTGAAGAAGCGCCGGCCGGATTTCCGGGAAACGGCACAAACCGTCGCCGCCATTGCCGATGCCCTCGCGCACGCGCACGCGCAGGGAGTGGTGCATCGTGACGTCAAGCCGTCCAACGTGATCCTGACCGACGATCGAGGTCCGGTCCTCATCGATTTCGGTCTCGCGTTCCGTCAGCATGACGCCGGGATGCTGACCCCGGGCAGAGCCGCGGGCACACCCAGCTACATGTCCCCGGAACAAATCAGCGGCAAGGGACACGCGATCGGGGCACGCAGCGACATCTACAGCCTCGGCGTCGTCCTGTATCGAATGCTGTGCGGAACATTGCCGTTCGTCGCCACGGACAAGGAAAAGCTCTATCGCCAGATACTCGAAGTCCAACCCGAGCCGCCTTCCCACATCGATGCCGAGGTTCCCGATGTCCTCGAACACATCTGCCTGCGCGCGATGGCGAAGCATCGAGCCGAGCGCTATGAAACTGCGCGGGACCTGGCCGACGAACTCGGGCAGTTCCTGCAGACCGGGGCCGGTGCCGAGACTGAACGCTCCGACATGAGTCATGCGGTGTTCATCGACGAGTCCTCGATCCTCGAACGTGGGGGGAGCATCGCGTCGGTGTCGATTGATCCGCTCGACGTCCGGGCGTGTCTCCAGGACGGTCGCGAGGCGCTCGACAATGCGCATTACCTGCGGGCAAGGACACGATTCGAAACTGCTCTGGAGGCGGTGAGTACCTCGGATACTCTTGCGGCGGCGGAGCTCGAGATCCACGTCGGCCTCGTCCACGCGCTGCTGCTCGTCGAGGGACCGGCAAATCCGATGATTGAGCGTTCGATCTCGCGGGCGATCCTGCTCGCGGGATGGGAGGGGGACGACGAATCCCGACTGGCGGCGCTGGGGCTCTCGGCAGCGGCGGCACTCTCCCGGGGGGAATGCGACGGCGCGCTCGATATTGCCCGCGAGTTGCTCGCCGCGGCACGCGAACAGGAAACGGGGCCGTTGTTCGTCGAAGCGCATCGCGTCGCGGGGCTCGCACTCAGCATGCTCGGTGACCGTGCTGCGGGAGGCACCCATCTCGACATGGTCATCGAGCGATATGAGCCGCTCGAACCCGGCACGGGCGCGGCGACCGGAGTCTACGATGCAGGCGTCGTTTCGCTGGCATGTCTCTCGTCGAACTTCTGGGCGCTGGGACAACTGCATCTGAGCGAGCAACGGCTGTCGGAGGCGTTGGCGCTGGCCGGCCGAATCGAGCATCCTCCGAGCGACGCGTTCGTACATGCCGCGGCAGCGCGGATTCGCGCCGAAAGCCGAGACTGGGCGGGAGCACGCGATGCGGTCGAACAGCTCTCACGGGTCGCAAGTGGACACGCGCTGGCCGAGTGGCTGCCGTGGAGTGCGGTACTGGACGGACTCGTGACTGCGGCGACCGGAGACCTCGACGAGGGTGTCGTGCGGGTCCAGGATGGCTTGAACGGCATGCGCAACGTCGGTGCGGACGGAGGACGCACGTACTCGCTGCTCACGCTCGGGCGGCTGTGCCTGGCCGGTTCGCAGATACAACGCGGCCTCGAGGCGGTCGACGAAGCGCTTGCCCTGTGCAGCGAGCGTGGGCATGCGCAGGAGCATGAATCGGAGCTGTATCGAATTCGGGCGGCGCTTCTTCTTGCACAGTCCGCCGACCTGGAACCGGAGGCGGAGGACCTGCTGGTGCGCGCCCACGAGGTGGCGCGCTACCAGACCGCGCGCATTCACGAGCTGCGCGTGGTACTGGACCTCGCTCCGTTGTGGGTACGAGCCGGGAGGAACGACGAGGCGCGGGATGCAATCGATGCGTCGCTTCAATGGTTCGACGAAGGCGAGTCAGCGCAGGAGCTTGCGCTCGCGCAGGCCTTGCGGGCTCGTATCGACGAAAACGCCGACTGGTGACGGCTCCCAATCTTCGTCTCCTGATCGCAGGTGGCGATGCCCATGCCATCGGGCGTACTCTGGGCGAGGCATCGGCGAACGCGTTGCGAGATGTCCTGCCCGCGACAGATCGATATCGGGCGTTGATGCGAACATGGCGAGGCACGGATCGCCTGCGTGCGCTGGAAGCCGCCGCCCGTGCCATGTGGCCGCGATATGTGCGCGAAATCGAAGGAATCGCGGCCGGCGCCGGCGTCGAGTTCGAAACGGTGTTCCTGTGGAACTGTCGCGGCGACGTTCCGGATGCCGCTGATCGAATGCGCAGCCCGGGCGCTGCCGGCGGCACCACGGTAGCCATCCCGTCGCGGGGAAGGTGTCCCGCCGTCATCGCCCACAACGCGGACGACGAGCCGGAAATTCACGGCCATTGCCGCATCGTCGAGGTGCTGCCCGACGATGCTCCCGGCTTCGTGGCCTTCTACTCCCCAGGCCTCGTTCCGGGTCACGGATTTGCGGTCAACCGTGCCGGTCTGGTCCAGACCGCCAACGAGGTCTGCGCGGAGATTCGTGCCACCGGAGTGCCGCGGTGTCTGGTGAGTCGCGCGGTGCTCGACTGCGAACGACTTGACGATGCGGTCACCTGCATTCGCGGCACCGTACGCACGAGCGGATTCCATCACACCCTCGGTCAAGCCGGTGACCGGCGTCTGCTGTCGGTCGAAGCGCCGGCAAGCGGGTTCTCCGTGGTGGAGGTAAACGGGCCGTGCGCGCATGCGAATCATCTGGTTCACGAGCGCTTCGTCGACACTCCGCAGGTCATCGACCCCTCTTCGCGCAGCCGCCAGACGCGGGCCGCGGCACTCATCGCGGACGGTGCGGTCGGGGGTAACGATCCCTTGAGCCTGCTCGCGGATGTGGGAGCCAGTTTGCCGATTCGGCGCAGGGAGAAGGACGTGGGCGATCTCGCCTTCACCCTTGCGACCTCGGTATTCCGGATATCCGAGGCCGGAGTCGACTACGACGTGTTCGACGACCTGCTCCGTCCACCGGTCTGCCGGGGGGAGGTGGTACGGTCGCCGGCACCGGTCGGTCCACCTACTGTGTCTTTCCGTGCTCGTGGTTCCCGTGGCCAGAGCGCTCCGGCGGCCCGCCGGTAGTGATTTCGACCATCACCTCGGTTTCTCCGGCCTTTTGAAACACGAGTGTCAGTGGAAAGTCCTTTCCTTCCACCAGCGGTTCCTTCAGGCCGATCAGCATCAGGTGCAACCCACCCGGCTCGAACGACACCGCACCGTGCGCCGGCACCTCCACCGAGTGAAGGTGATGCATCTTCATGATTCCGGCGTCCATCTCGTGGGCATGGATTTCGACACGGTCGGCGACGGGAGAGTGCGCCGAGACGATGCGCGCCGATGTCTTCCCGCCGTTCTCGATTCGGAGGTAGGCGGCCCCGTTCGGCGCGACGGGGGGCAGCTCGCGCGACCACGGACGTTCGATCGAGATCGCTCCCAGTGTGTACGGCTGAGCGGCAATGGATGCGCTCAGGACGGCCATCAGGAAGAAGAACGACAATCTGCTGATCATCGGGCGTACTCCCGGACGCGGTGACGCCGCACGCGACGGCCGCCGGTCCCCGCGGATCCGCGGCACGTCGTGAGCCGCGCAGCGGGCTTGCAAAGGTCGACCCTCGTACATGCCGGCTCGGCGGCGTGGCTTCGGCACGATAGTGCACGACGACCCTTGGAGGTCGATTCCACCCGAGTCTTGCACCCACTGTCGAAGCATGCGAATTGCAGCCGGCCGGGGCAGCCGGGATCCGCACGGCTGCCCGCCGATTCAGTGGGCGTAGTCCGGCTCCTGGCGGTCGAGAATTCGCTTCAGGGCCGCGAAGTGCTGTTCTCCAGCGTCCCAACCCTCGCCGTGCCATTGCTCGGCGGATTGGCGTGCCACGTCGTCGGACATCAGCCGAAGCGGGCGTCCGGTGGACATCGCCATGACCTGATGCTGGCACGAGCGTTCGAGGTAGTAGAGCGTGTCGAACGCCTCCGCAATCGTGTTGCCGGTGACCAGCACCCCGTGTCCCGCCATGAACATGATTGGCTTGTTGCCCAGCGCATTGCAGATCCTGTCGCCTTCGTGGTCGTCGAGCGCGATGCCGTTGAACGCGTCGTCATAGGCTATCCGGCCGTAGAACCGGGACGAGCTCTGGTGGCACATCTCGAGCTTGCCATCCTCGATGCAGGTCAGCGCGGTGGCGTAGGGCATGTGGGTGTGGAGCACACATCGGGCGTGCGGTATCCGTTCATGGATTGGACCGTGAATGCACGCGGCGGACCGCTCCACCACGCCTTCGCCTTCGTGAACTTCGCCCCGCGAGTCGCAGACGAGGAGGTCACTGGCGCGGATTTCGGAGAAATGCTTGCCCCACGGATTGACGAGAAAGCGCGAGCCCTGGTCGTCGACGGCGCAGGTGAAGTGATTGCCGACCGATTCGTGGTAACCGAGACGGGCGGTCCACCGAAACGCGGCGGCCAGATCGGCCCTCTCCTGGCTGAGCGTCTGATTCATCGCGAATGAGTCCCCATGGGTGGCTTGATTCGACGCTGCGACTTTGGACTCCGATTCCGCTTCGATCAAGTACCGATTCACCGCGTCAGTCGAGGGCGCGCAGCAGCCGTACCACGAGCGGAGTCCAGGCCGCCAGCATCGCCACGAGCAGCACCGTCTCCGTCAATGCGATGCGTTGCAGCCGGCGTCGCTCCGATCCCTGCCGATCGGACATGAACACGAGGGACATCGTGATGTCGAGTGAGAGGACGAACACCATGATCACGAACAGGGTCGGCGCGATGACGCCGCGCACGAGCGGCCAGCCGCTCGAGGCAGGCGGCCCGTCGGAGAAGGGTGCCACGACAATGAGTGCGACGACGCCGATCACGAGCATCGCGCGCAGCGCGCCGAACGTGGTCACCAGATGACGCAGACGGTTCATGGCGGTGTGATCCCGTGGGCGAAGGTCCAACGATACCTGCCGGGCGTGGGTTGAGGCACGGCTCAGAACATGCCGATTTCGAGACCGGCCGCCATCGTCGCGCCCAGCTCTTCGCACCGCGCGAGGACGTCCTCGCCCGGCGGCCCGCTGCACACGATCGGCTCCTGGCTTTCCCTCAGCGGGAATCCGCGTACGATGCGCCGCAACGCGGCGAGGGCGCCGGTGCCGTCGTTGCCGGCACCGACCACCACCGCGTAGGGAATTCCCGAGAGGCGCCCCTGGCACGGATAGAAGGTGCGGTCGAAGAAATCCTTCATCGCCCCGGCCATGTAGCCGAAGTTCTCCGGAGTGGCGAAGATCACCGCATCGCACCAGAACAGATCGCGCGGATCGGCATCGGCCGCGGCGCGCATGCGAACGTCGACGGACTCGATCTCGGGGTGCATCGCGCCGCGCCGGACGGCGTGCGCCATCGTGGCGGTCTTGCCGGACTGCGAGTGATAGATGATCAGGAGATGTTTCAAGCCGCGTAGCGTCCGAGGGCCGGCGCGGGTACTGTAGCAGGCATCGATTGCGCCATGCGCCGTCGGGCCGTGCGCCCGGTTGCGTCCGTGGGCGCCGCGCTCGCGCAGTGCCTTTTGGGGAGCGTGCTCCATGGCCGATTCCGATGGACTCCGGAGGGTTTGATGGCCAGGTCGCTTCGCGACGAACTCCTGAAGGCGGGACTCGTGACCGACGAGCAGGCGTCACGCGCCGAGCGCGCCGCCCGGCCGCGTTCGAAGCCGGCGAGGAAGAGGACGGCGGGCCGTGCGCGCGGTGAAAGGCCGCAGCGCGCAGCCCGCTCCGCGCCGAGCCGTGAAGTTCGCAAGCCCTCGGAGCGGCCTCCGTCGACTCCGGCTGGATCTGCGGTCTCGGACCCGGAAGAGCGGGTCAGGCGACTCAATGTCGAGATTCGGCGCATCCTCGACAACGAGGCCGAGAAGGTCGAAGCGGAGGTCGACACGCCGTTTCACTTCCCCCGCGGCGAGCGGCTCAAGCGACTCTACGTGAGCGAGGACCAGCGCCGCAGACTCGCCGGCGGTGAGCTCGCCATCGTCGGCTTCCGGGGCCGCCACCACCTCGTACCGCGTCCCGCCGGGGAACGGGTGCGCGAGCTGCGACCGGAGGTGTTCGTGTTCATCTCGGACCGCGGCACCGGTGCGGACGAGGTGGAAGAGGGCTACGAGGGGTTCGAGGTCCCCGACGAGCTGGTCTGGTGAGGCCGGAGTCCCGGCGCGGCATGCTCGCGCGGCTTTCGTTTTCGTGAGTTCCGGCTCGACGTCCGTCCGGTCTCTCGCCGACGCGATCGCCTCACCCACGCAGTCGACGACACGGGCGAAGTCCGACCCGGGTGCGCCCCGAGTGCGCCTTGAACCGAGTCCGAGTCGGCCCTGATAATCCGCGTCCGCCCGGGCAAGGGGCCACGGGCCACGAACTGGGAGTCGAGCATGAGTGAGTCAACGGGCGTCGCGTCCATGAAGGTCGCGTTCATCGGTCTCGGGGTCATGGGCTACCACATGGCCGGACACCTCGCGAAGGCGGGTCATGACGTGACCGTCTACAACCGGACCGGCTCGAAGGCCGCGCGGTGGACCGAAGAGTTCGGCGGAACGAGTGCGGCGACTCCGGCCAGGGCCGCGACCGGCAAGGAAATCGTGTTTGCATGTGTCGGCAACGACGACGACGTGCGTTCCGTGACGACCGGGGCAGACGGCGCTTTCGAGGGGATGAGCGATGGCTCGGTGTTCGTCGACCACACCACCGCGTCGGCCGACGTTGCGCGCGAGCTCGCGGCGGTGGCCGCAGCCCGGGGTCTGGGATTTCTGGATGCACCGGTATCGGGCGGCGAGGCCGGTGCCGTGAACGGCGTGCTCACGGTCATGGTGGGAGGCGATGAGGCCGTTTTCCATCGCTGCCGGGACGTCATCGACGCCTATGCGCGTGCCGTTACCCTGCTCGGTCCGGTGGGCTCCGGCCAGCTCACGAAGATGGCCAACCAGATCTGCATCGCCGGCGTCGTGCAGGGACTTTCGGAGGCGCTGAACCTCGCGCAACGCTCGGATCTCGACGCCAAGCTCGTGCTCGACGTCATCTCGAAGGGTGCAGCGCAATCCTGGCAGATGGAAAACCGCGGAACGACGATGGTGGACGACGAGTTCGACTTCGGATTCGCGGTGGACTGGATGCGCAAGGATCTCGACATCTGTCTCGCGCAAGGGCATCGGGTCGGAGCGCTCCTGCCGCTCACCGCGCTCGTCAACGAGTTCTACGCGCGGGTGCAGGCACGAGGCGGTGGTCGCTGGGACACTTCGAGTCTCATGCGCCTGCTCACCAACCCATAGGCGACGCGATCGTCGGCCGAGGAATCCAATGAAATTCGACACGAAAGTAGTGCACGCCGGCATTCGTCCGGACCCGACCACCGGGTCCATCGTGCCCCCGATTTACCAGACCGCAACCTACGTTCTCGACGAGGTCGGTCGCGACAAGGGTTTCGACTACACGCGCTCCTCGAATCCGACCCGCCAGGTGCTCGAGGACAATCTCGCCGCACTCGACAGCGGGCGCTTCGGGGTGATGTACGGAAGCGGAATGGCCGCGGTGGACAGCGCGCTCAAGCTGCTGCAGGCGGGAGACCACGTGGTGTGTTCGGACGACGTCTACGGCGGCGTTTCGCGGCACTTCAACAACGTGCTCGCAAGCCATGGTCTGGCGTTCACGTACGTCGATACCGCACAGCCGGAAACGGTGCGCCAGGCGATTCGGCCGGAGACGAAGATGCTCTGGGTCGAAACGCCTTCGAATCCGTTGCTGAAGATCACCGACATCGAGGCGATGGCCGCGATTGCGAGGGATGCGGGGATCTATCTTGCCGTCGATTCGACGTTCGCGACTCCCGTGTACCTGCGTCCGATCGAGCTCGGCGCGGACATCGTCATGCACAGCACCACGAAGTATCTGAGCGGACACAATCAGATCATCGGCGGGGTGCTCGTCACCGACCGGGAGGACATTTTCGATCGGTTCAAGTTCATTCAGAAGACAATCGGTGCGGTGCCGAGTCCGTTCGACTGCTGGCTGACCCTGCTGGGGGTGAAGACCCTGCATCTGCGCATGCCGCGGCACTCGGAGAATGCGCAGGCGGTGGCGGAGTACCTCGAGGGGCACGACAAGGTCGAGAGGGTCACGTACCCGGGCCTCGCGTCGCATCCTCAGCAAGGGCTCGCGAGTGCGCAGATGTCGGGCTTCAGCGGGATGATGACGTTCGAGCTCGAGGGCGGGGTCGAAGCCGGCCGCGCGGTGATGAACGCGGTGGAACTCGCCGGACTCGCTGAAAGCCTCGGAGCGGTGGAGACGATGATTACCCATCCGGCGACGATGACGCATGTCGACGTTCCGGTCGAGGAACGCCGCGCCCGTGGACTTTCCGACGGTCTGGTTCGGCTGTCGGTCGGAATCGAGGATGTCGACGACATCATCGCCGATCTGGAGCAGGCGCTCGACAAGGCATGAAGCCGGGAGGCGGATGCCGGCCTGCATCCGCATCGATCGCCGGCCAGTGTCCGATCCCTGCCGCGTCCGCGACGCTGCGGTGTGGGACTGGTCCGCCAGGTGGGAAAGTGCTCTCGTCGAGGGAATCGGAGTCGACTACCTGACGTATTCGAGCCCCTCGTTGGTGACGCGCACCGTTCCGCCCGGGTACTGCTCGTCTCCCCAGTCGACCCGCCGTATTTCGAGCGTCCGGCCGACCGCGATCGCGATGCCGATACCCATTTGACAATAGGCGCCGTCCGAGTCCGGAGTGAAGATGACCGGTCCGTCCGGACCGAAGACGAACTCGATGGAGAGCTTCCCTGCACCCGGGTCGCAGTCAAGGCCCGGGATGCGCTCGCCCGCCTTCAGCACGAAGACGAGCTCGGACTTCGGCACGAAGAGGGACCTCGTCCCCCGCTTGAAGTCCCGAGGCGCGCCGATCGCGGCAAACCGTTCGAGGGCTTCCTCGCCGGTTTGGGGGCGGTGCCAGCCGAGCGTCGCCAAGCTCAGCTTCGGCTTCGCGACCGGTTTGGACTTCGCGGCAGGCTTTGGTTCCGTGACGGGTTCGAGTTGCACCGCCGGATTCGGCTTCGCCACGGATTCGGGTTCCGCGGAGAGCTTCGGCTGCGCGGCAGGCTTGGGTTTTGCGGCAGGTTTCGGCTTCGCCACGGGCTTGCGTTCCGCCGAGAGCTTCGGCTGCGGGCCGGGTTCGGGTTGCGCGGCGGGCAGGAGTGCTGGTTGGGCTGAGAGCGCTTCGGACTCGGGAGTGTTCGAGAAGGGTTCGGTGGTGGGGCCGACGCCTGTTGCTTCTGCTGCCGGCGTGGCGGTGTCCGTTACCGGACTGGGTTCCGGGCGTGGCGTTTCGGTCCGGGGCGCCGCCGCGCCGGGCTCCGAAGTGGGTGTGGTGTCCAGTGTCTCCGCTGCCGGTGTGGCCGCAACCGGAGTCGGCGCGAGCCGAGCCCCGGGCGAGTCCGAATCCGGTACACCGGGGCCGGGCTCCGAGGTGGGTGCCGCGTGCGACGTCGTTGCCGGTGCCGATTCGGTCTCGGGTGCGTCGGACTCCGAATTGGAGGTGGGTTCGGCGTCTGGCGCTTCAGCTCGGGTTGCTTCCGGACTTGGCTTGTGAACCTCTTCGGTCCGCAGTGTCCCGCTCCGTGGTACGTCCGAGTCCGCTTGCGTCCTCCCACCTCCGGGAGGCTTCAGCCCGAGCGCCTCCATCGTCGCCGTGTCCGTCCGTCCGGTGTCGGGCAGTCCGATCGAGCGTTGAAACACTCTGATCGCCCCACGTGTACGCCACCCCATGCGGCCGTCGATCGTTCCCGGGTCGAATCCCTTCTCGACGAGCGCTCGCTGAATCGCCTCGACCGTCGGATCGGGTGCCGCGTGGACCACTGCGCTCGAACAGGCCAGGAGCACCAGCAGCGCCAGCGTCGATACGCGTGTGCACCACAACGTCACTGACCACGGACGCCACGCCGGTGATACCGTCGCACACGGCGGTAGCCGAAAGGTCCCGACGGTCGCACGGACACGGTCGTTCCCGGCGGTGAAGTGCCGCTCGGGACCGCCCCGCCGGTGCCCACGCCATTGGCGGCGCGGCGCGGCTGCCCCTGAGTGTCGAATGATCATGTCCTCCATCACCTGTCTCACCGCGCCGAGTCTGTGGCCTTCGGTCCGCATGACTCGCGGATGCCGTCTCGGGTGCGCAGATGCGCATGCAAGCGCCGCTCCCACACATTGAACAGCGACGCGATGACGAAGGTCTCCATTCTCGTGTGAATCGGGTGTCCGGTGGAGTCGCTATGGCGTTGATGAAACCCCGGCTCGGTCCAGCGGAGAATACACCCGAACCGGCCGGCTCGTGACCCGGCATCTCCGCACCGCAGGTCTTCGCCGGGCGAACGTCGCTCATTCACCGGCCTGGGTGATGGTGCGCGACGATCATGCGTCTCCCTGGGAAATTCGTCGCTGCGACTATCCGCCGCTGCCCTGCGTTCGAATCAGTGATTCGAGTCCGACAAAGCGCTGCACCGCGAACATGACGACGAACGAGAGCACGATGACCAGAGTCGAGGAAGCCAGCACGGCTGGATTGAAGTCGTTCTCCATGCCGTAGAACAGCCCGACCGGAAAGGTGACGAATCCCGGAGCCGACAGCAACATCGAAATTGGCACGTCTCCGAACGAAACCATGAGTGCGTACAGTCCACCGGCGTAGACCCCCACGCCGTTGAGTCATGTGGACGACCCGCCGGTGGCGGGCGAGCCATCACGTCAATGCGCGCGCTCTCCGATGTTCGATCTGTCCGGAGACTCACGCGACAGTATCGCCAGATTTCGCGCCACCTCGGCCGCGGCCCGGGCATTGTCGATGAGCAGAGCCCGGTTGGTGTGCAAGGTGGCTCCTTCGCTTGCATCCGCGATCGCCTGGAGCAGGAAGGGGGTGAGCGCCTTGCCGTCGATGCCGGACGCACGGGCGCGGCGCTCGGCATCACGCACCAGGCGTTCCACCTCGTCGCGGTCCATTGCGTCGGAGGCGGGTACGGGATTGGCGATCACCAGTCCGGTGCGATCCAGCGCGAGCACCGTGGCGGCGACACGTGCCGCCTCGGAGGCGTCGCGCACCGAATGAGGGGCCGAGAGACCACTGTCGCGGACGTGGAACGCCGGGAACCGGTCGGTGGCGAGGCCGACGACCGGAACCCCGAGAGATTCGAGCTTCTCGAGGGTCGCCGGAACGTCGAGGATGGACTTCGCACCGCTGCACACGACCGCAACCGGCGTCTTTCCAAGCTCGTGGAGATCGGCGGAGACGTCGAAGGTCGACGAGGCGCCGCGGTGCACGCCGCCGATTCCGCCGGTCGCGAACACTTCGATTCCGACCAGACGGGCGCAGTACATCGTGCCTGCGACAGTCGTCGCGCCGCTGGTTCGAGTGGCGATCAGGACCGGTATGTCGCGGGCGCCAGCCTTCACGATCCCGATGTCGCGCGCGACGCGCTCGAGTTCCGCGGCGTCGAGTCCGACCCGGATCCGTCCGTCGAGCACCGCGATGACGGCCGGCACCGCGCCTGCGCGTTCGATGGCGCCAATCATTTCTCGGACCGTTTCGAGGTTGTGCGGGTAGGGCAGCCCGTGCGCGATCAATGTGCTCTCGAGCGCGACGACCGGCGCCGACTCCGCAACGCCGTCGGCGACCGCCCGGGAAACGTCGAGATATTGCCCGGCTGCGTCCCGCCGGATCATCGATTCTTCGGGATTGTTCGTTCGAGGTAGGCGCGGATTCGCTCCAGGGTCTCCGGTCTGAGCCATTGGGCGTGTACGTCCCGGGCGACGGTCTGCTCCAGCGCCCGGATCCTCGTCATGGTCGGACGCCGGATCTCTCGCTTTGTGGTCGCGAACGTCTCCCGGTGCACCGAAGCCAGGCGCGCGGCCGCAGCGAGGGCGCGCTCGAGCAGCGAGTCGGGCTCGGGCACCTCATCGAGCAGTCCGAGGGCCAGCGCGGCGCAGGGTTCGTGCGTGCCCGCCTGGTACACGATGGACTGGAAGTGCTGCGGCGGGGTCGCGAACCGCATGATTTCGAGCGCGGTGGGCGGGAACGGCACTCCGACCTGCAGTTCCGGGAGCCCGATACGCGCGGTGCCCGCCGCCATCAGTCGCTGGTCGGCCGCCGCTACCAGCAGACAGCCGCCGGCGATGGCATGTCCGTTTGCGGCGGCGACGACGGGGGCGGAATGCACGAAGATGCGTTCGAACGCGCCGCACATCGCGGGAACGAAGGAGTCGATGTAGCTGCTGCCACCCTCCAGGACCCGAAACAGGTCGACACCGGCGGAGAAGAACTTCCCCGTACCGGTGAGAACCACGGCGCGGGCTCCGTCCGCCTCCTCGAATGCATCCACCATGGCGTTGCACAGCTCCAGATCGAGGGTGTTCGCCTTGCCGTGCTCGATGCGCAGCACGGCGATGCCGTCATGATCTTCGCGATGAATCATCGGCGAATTCGCTCCTGCCGGTGATGAGCGGGGACATCCCGCGCCCGGGTCCTTGGTGCCGGGGATGATACTCGGTTCGTCTGCCGGCCCGCATCGCTCCTCGCGGCCGGTGCCTGTGTCTCACCACAGCGCAACGCGGGCGCGACGTCCACCATCTCGGAGGCGTGCGCGAACCGCGGATCGGTCCGTGGATCGGACCGCCGCGGCACGGCGAGGATTCCGCAACCGGCTCGGTGCCCGGTGAGAACCTGCGGGGGCGTGCCGGACCGGGCTCGAGCCCGTCGCCGGAACGCCCCCGCGACTGGATGAATGACGCGAGCGGTCAGTCGCGCCGCAGCGCGTCGATGTCGTCCTGATCCGGCATGAGCATGAACTCCGGAAAGGCTTCGATGCCGAGCTCGGCGGCGTCCTGTCCGAGCTCTTCGACCGTCTCGGAAACCCGCACGCCGATCGACTTCTCGAGCCCGAACCACACCAGCAGCGAGACTGCGAACACGAACGCGCCTATCGCGAGCACCCCGATGAGCTGGGTCATGAAGTCGCCGTCCGCCGCGATGCAGACCGCGAGCGTGCCCCATACTCCCGCGAACAGGTGGGCGGGTACCGCACCGACCACGTCGTCCAGCTTCAGGTTCTCCATCAGCTTTATGCCGGCGGTGCAGATGATGCCGCCGATGGCGCCGATGATGATTGCCCAGTAGTGATCGACGATGTCTGGCCCGGCCGTGATTGCGACGAGGCCCGCGATCGCTCCGTTCAGGCCGGCCAGCAGGTCGACACGCCCGAGGAACGGACGCGCTACCGATATGGCGGCCATGACCCCCGCTGCCGCAGCGAGGTTGGTGTTCACCAGCACATTGCTCATGGCGACCGCGTCCGCCGCGCCGCCGAGCGCGAGCTGCGACCCGCCGTTGAAGCCGAACCATCCGAGCCAAAGGATGAACACGCCGAGCGTCACGGACGGGACGTTCGACGGCGGGGTGGACTTGACGCTGCCGTCGGCCCGGAACTTGCCCCGCCTCGCACCGACCACGATGGCCCCCGCGAGCGCCGCCCAGCCGCCGGTGGAGTGCACGATGGTCGACCCGGCGAAATCCTGAAAGCCCATCTCGCTGAGCCATCCGCCACCCCAGGTCCACGCGCCGACGATGGGGTAGACGATCGCGGTCAGCACGGTGATGAACGCGAAGAACGACCACAGCTTCACGCGTTCGGCCAGTGTTCCGGACACGATGGACGCCGCGGTCGCCACGAAGACCATCTGAAAGAACCAGTCCGACATCACGGAGTAGCCGTTTTCCACGACCGCAGCCTTGGCTTCCTCCTGACCTGACAGCAGGGCAAGCTCGTCCGTCGAAGGTCCGTAGAAGAGCGTGAATGTGCCGATCCAGCCCGAAACGTCGACGTACATCAGGTTGTAACCGATGGCGTAGTAGGCGAGGCCGGCAATCGAGTAGAGCCCGATGTTCTTGAGACAGATCACCGAGGCATTCTTGGTGCGCACCGAGCCGGACTCCAGCATGGTGAAACCCGCGCACATCCACATCACGAGCGCGCCCCAGATCAGGAACGAGAAGGTGTTGAGTACGAACTGCGACTCGTCCGGAACCGCAGCGTGCGCAGCGCCGGCCGTGAAGACGAGTGCAGCGCCGGCAAGCATCCTCCCTGCCACCGCGATGCGCCCTGACCTCCTGTCGCCGGATTGTCTCGTCGATCGGTTCTCGCCCTTGTTCATGTCCCCCTCCGAATGATGATTGTGTGGAATCGTGCGCGGCTCGGATTCGCTGCCCCGAGAATCGCGGCGATCTCTGCCGCGGCTGACGGTTCCGGTGTCCGGACGCGCCTCATGGCTGCCGGTGAGCTACCGGCAGCGAAGCACGCTGCCGGCTGAACGATACTTGAGAATCGAACCTTGATTAAGCACAGATTGTTTATGGTGTCGTTCTCAACTACCTGTCTGAGCCAATGTGGTCGTGGAATTACCTGTCCCACCTGCCTGTCCCCACTGATGTCGGCTTCGAGCATGCGCCGCGCATCCGCGTGCTCGAGAGCCTGAAGCCTCCGCTATTGTCGGCGACAACAGCAATTGGCCATGATTCGGGCAGTGCCCCCCAAGGAGTTCGCAACCATGGATGAAAGTCGGTACCCGAACCTTCTGCAGCCCTTTCGGCTTCGCCACTTGACGTTCAAGAACCGGGTCATGAGTACCAGCCATGCCCCCGGGTATGTCGAGGATCGGCATCCGAAGCTGCGCTATCAGCTCTATCACGAGGAAAAGGCGAAGGGGGGGTTGGCGCTGACAATGTTCGGAGGCTCCTCGAACGTCGCGCCGGACTCGCCGTCCGCATTCGGTCAAATCTACATCGGCGACGACTCGATCATCCCCGTACTGCGGGAATTTTCCGAGCGCGTGCACCGGCACGGCTGCGCAATCATGTGCCAGATCACGCACATGGGGCACCGTACGCTGTGGAACGTGGAGGACTGGCTGCCACCCCTCGCGCCCTCGGTGGTGCGCGAGCCCGCGCATCGCTCGTTCCCGAAGGAAATGGACCGTCACGACATCCGTCGGGTGGTGCGTGCGTTCGGTGACGCGGCGTGGCGCTGCAAGGAGGGGGGGCTCGACGGCACCGAACTCCTCGCCCAGGGCCATCTCATCCACCAGTTCTGGACACCGCTTGTCAACCGGCGCACCGACGAGTATGGCGGGAGCCTGAAAAACCGCGCCCGGTTCGGCCTGGAGGTGCTGGAGGAGATTCGCCGGCGGGTCGGGGACGACTTCCTCGTCGGGTTTCGAATGATGGGAGACGAGTTGAAGGAAGGCGGTCTCGACCAGGACGACTGCCTCGCGCTCGCCAGAATCTACGCGGACTCGGGGATGTGCGACTTCATGAACGTGATCGCGGGGCAGGTGGGCGACGAGCGCGGGTTGTCGAAGGCCATCCCGAGCATGGCCGGGCCGCGTGCGCCGTTCGTGCACATTGCGGCCGCGATGAAGCGCGAGACCGGGCTTGCCGTCTTTCATGCCACCCGCATTGCGGACCTCGCGACGGCGGAGCACTGCGTGCGCGAGGGCTTCGTCGACATGGTGGCGATGACCCGCGCGCACATGGCCGACCCGCACATCGTCGCCAAGATGATGCGGGGCGAGGAGGACCGCATCCGTCCCTGCGTGGGTGCCGGGTACTGCCTGGACCGAATTTACATCGGCGGCGACGCGCTGTGCCTGCACAACCCCGCGACGGGGCGGGAGCGCACCATGCCGCACGTCGTCGAGCCCGGCTCCGGGTCGCGGCGCAAGGTCGTGGTGGCGGGAGCGGGACCGGCCGGCCTCGAAGCGGCCCGGGTCTCTGCGCTGCGAGGACACGAGGTCGTGGTGTTCGAGGCCGCCAGCGAGCCGGGTGGCCAGATTGTGCTCGCGTCGCGGGCGACCTGGCGCAAGGATCTGCTCGGCGTCGCCCAGTGGCTTGCATCGGAGGTGGAGCGTCTCGGCGTCACGATGCATCTCAATCGATACGCCGAAGCGCAGGATGTGCTGGATGAACGGCCGGACGTCGTGGTCGTCGCTACCGGCGGAGTGCCGAACACCGAATGGGTCGTCGGAGCGGAACATGTGGTGAGCGCGTGGGACGTTCTGGGAGGTCAGGTCGGGCCTGGAGCCGAGGTGCTGGTATACGACGACCACGGAGATCACCAGGGGCCCAGCGTCGTGGACTTCCTCGCCACCCGCGGGTCGAAGGTCGAGCTGGTGACCCCCGACCGGATGACGGCCCATGAAGTCGGCGCGACGAACTTCCCCGTGTACCTGGAGAGCTTCTACTCGAAAGGGGTCAGGATGACTCCGGACCACCGGTTGCGCAACGTGGAGCGCGACGGCAACCGCCTGTGCGCGACCTTGCGCAACGAGTACAACGATTCGGAGGAGACGCGCACCGTTGACCAGGTGGTGGTGGAGCACGGCACACTGCCGGTCGCTGAACTCTTCCACGATCTCGCGCCCCTGGCACGCAACGCGGGGGAGCTGGACATCGATGCACTCATCGCGGGGCGTGCGCAGGCCATCGAGTCGAACGAGGAGGGCGCGTTCATGCTGTTTCGAGTCGGTGACGCGGTGGCGAGCCGCAACATCCACGCCGCAATCTACGACTCGCTGCGGTTGTGCAAGGAGTTCTGAGCGTGGGGGCGGAGACCCGCCTTCCTTGCCGCCCGCGACCGGAGTCTTGCCGCGAGACGGACGTCGCCCTCGTCGTGATTTCGGACCGGCCCGGACTCCCGGTGATGCGGGCCCGCGGGAAATCGTTCAGTTCGGCGGTAGCGGACTCGACCGGAACCGTGCGCGAATCGAGTCCGAATGGCCGCAGGCGCCGGAGGTTCACCTACAGCGCGAGACCCAGATTGCGTCCTTCGTAGATCGCCGCCGGTGCCTGGCGGGCCGCGACGCAGTCGCCGATGGCGTGCACTTCGAGACCGGATTCGGCGAGTGCGTCCGGTGGCCAGCGTTCGGGAGCGTTCACGGTCGCGAGCACGAGCGCATCCGCATCAATGCGACGCTCCGACCCGTCGAGCAAATCGACCACTGTGGCGCCGTCGCCGTGCCACTCCTTCACCGCGGATTCCACCACGAATTCGACGCCGAGACGCCTGAGCCGCTCGCGCAGTGGCCAGTCGGCGGAGGTGCGCACGATCTCGCGCCCCACGAAGGGATCCGGAGTCACGATGGTGACGGCGTGCTTGCGCTCGGCGAGATGCCAGGCGGTGCCGCCACCGCGCCAGGTGGCGGTGTCGTCTAGCACGATGACCCGGTGTCCGGGCCGTGCCGCGCGGCTCATCACGTCTTCCACGGAGAAGACGCCGGGTCGATCGACGCCGGGGAGCCGGTCGACGGTGGGAAGGCCGCGCTGCCACCCGTTCCCGGCCGGCTGCGAGCCGGTCGCGAGCACCACCACGTCCGCGTCGAAGCCCTCCACCTCATCGGGGTCCACCAGCGTATTGAGGCGCACCACGACCTGGAGGTTCGTGAGCTGGCGCTCGTACCAGTCGAGGAGGTCGAGAATCTGCGCGCGGCGCGGCTGCATCCCGGCCAGCCGGAACTGACCTCCCAGCTTGTCGGACGCTTCGGCGAGTGTCACCCGGTGACCACGCTCCGCCGCAACCCGCGCCGCCTCGAGCCCGGCCGGACCGCCACCCACCACCAGCACGTTGCGCGGCGCGTCGGTCCGGTCGAACCGGTCTCCTCCCCACTCGAACTCTCGGCCCGCGGACGGATTGACCAGGCAACTGATCCAGTAGTCGCGCGAGCGTCTTCCCCAGCACATCTGATTGCACGACAGGCACGGTCGTACGTCCTCGGCGCGCCCTTCGCGTGCCTTGTTCGCCATGTGCGGGTCCGCGATCTGCCCGCGCACGATACTCACCATGTCCGCCTGCCCCGACCCGATGACGTAGTCCGCGTTCTCCGGCGTGCGGATATGACTCTCCGACTGCACCTTCGCGTGTCGCACCACCTGCTTGATTCGCTCGGCATAGGGAGGGCCGAGCTTGTCCTCGTAGACGAAGGTCGGCATCAGACGGGTGAATTCGAAGTAGCTGCCGGTGCCGACCGTCACGTAGTCGTAGAGGCCCCGCTCGTCGTGCCAGGACGCGATCTCCTGCTGGTCCTCCACCGAGAGCACGTCGGGGCGGGTCGGATCAACGCTCACGCAGACTCCGATGACGAAGTCGGGACCGCACCGCTCGCGGATCCGGCCGAGGGTTCGTGCGGAGAACTGCATGCGCTTCTCGAACGAACCGCCCCAGGCATCGTCTCGGCGGTTGGTGAACGGTGCCCAGAACTGCTCGAAGAGCGCGTTGTAGGCGGCCATGATTTCGCAGCCGTCGAATCCCGCCTCCTTCGCCCGGCGCGCGGCCTCGGCGAAGCCTTCGACGAGTTCCTCGATTTCCGCCTCCGTCATCGCATGGCTGCCGTCCTGGTCGTGCATCGAGGGCAGGCCCGAAGGAGACCAGTTGGGCCGGTAGGAGAGGTCGAAGTCGCCGTGGGCGCCGACGTGGTAGAGCTGCTGGATCATCACCGTCCCGTGCTCGTGGCAGGCGTCGGTGATGCGGCGAAAGTGCGGAATCACGCCGTCGTCGTCGTGGCGGAAATTGCCCCGCGTGAGCACCGCGGTAGGGTGGATTGGCACCGGCTCCACCACGATCATGGCCGCGCCGCCGACGGCTCGCTCGAGGTAGTAGCCGAGATGCCGCTCGGCGGGGAGGCCTTCGGCGCTCATGTTGGCGGTATGGGCGCCGAAGTTCAGACGATGCTCGAGTGTTTTCGCTCCCACCTGGATGGGGTTGAAGAGGTGGGGGAAAGGGGTCTTCGCAGTCATGTGGAGCACGATTTCCCGATTGGCGCTCGTACCGTGGCGGACCGTGCCCGCGTGTCTCCGGGCCCCGGACAACCCCGGCGTGCACGAGCAGTCACGCCGGCAGCGGGCGGGCGTAGTTCCGGATGCCGAAGTCGGGGACCGGCCGGGAGCGTGGACGTCGGCGGCAAGGGCTCACGAGGCGTGGAGTCTCCCCTGGCGGGCGGTTCAATCCGCGCCACGCGCATCGCGCCATGCGAGCCACCGCTTCACCGTGCTGAAGTCGAACTCCGGTCCGGCGACGCCGACCGAGATTTCGTCGGCTCCGGCATCGGCGATGGCGTCGGCGAGGTGAAGGGATTCGGCGTCCACGCCGATGGACCGGTCGATGGCCTTCGGGTCCCGTCCCACCTTCGCGCACCAGGTGTCCAGCACCGTGTTCTTGTGCCGCACCAGTTCGGCGGGCGAGCGCCCGCCCTCGCGGTCGCTCGCGAATCCATGCCAGATGTCGGCGTGTTCGGCGGTCAGACGCAGCGTGACCTTCTCGCCACCACCCCCGATCATCATGGGCAGCGGACCGAGCGGAACCGGATTGAGCTTCGCGAGCCGTGCCTTCATGCGTGGTATCGCGGCCGCGAGGTCCCGCAGCCGGCTCGCCGCGGTGCCGAACTCGTAGCCGTATTCATCGTAGTCACGCTCGAACCAGCCTGAGCCGATGCCGAGGATGAATCGTCCGCCCGAGACGTGGTCGATGGTGCGGGCCATGTCCGCGAGCAGCTCCGGATTGCGGTACGAGTTGCACGCGACGAGGGGGCCGAACCGGATGGTCGAGGTGGCATCCGCAAGCGCGGCGAGCATCGTGAAGCACTCGAAGTGGGTGCCGTCGGAGTCTCCGAACAGCGGAAAGAAGTGGTCCCAGGTATAGACACGGTCGGCTCCGAGCTCCTCCGCGGTGAGGAAGGCGCGGCGGATGTCGGCGAACGCGCAGTGCTGGGGATACACCTGTACGGCGATACGGGTCATGAGTTCGGTGTCCTGTATGGCAAGGAGGATGATTGGCGCTCGGAGTTCGACGCGAGCTGCCGAGGATACGGCTCGGGATGTATACGCGAAAGACCACGGCGACCGTGACCGCGGATGGCGGGAGTGGTCGACCGGCCAGTGCGTCGACGGTGAGATACCGATACGACCGGGCGCCTGGGGATCCGCCCACATCGGCTCGTCCACGGATCCGACGTCGTGCCGCCTGCGGCCTACCGGGCCCGCGGCGCGCGTATTCCCTGAAAGGGCCCCGGGTTGCGTCGTCTCCCAAAGCCTTGCATCCGCTGTTCGAACCGCTAACGTGGCAACTCGTTTCACCCATGGTCGTCAGGAGACTCCACAGATGTCCGCGATGCCGGGTCATGCGAGCCCGTCCATTCCCGAGCGTCCCCGCCTCATCTCGCTGGCCAATGGCGAGAAGGCGGCGCCGACCTTCTCGCGCGGGGAGATGGACCGGAGGCTGTCGAAGCTTCGCGCGTGGATGGCGCAGGCGTCCGTCGACGCATGCCTCTTCACATCCATCCACAATGTCAACTACTTCGGCGATTACGTGTACTGCGGATTCGGCCGCCACTACGGGCTCGTGGTCACCCACGACGCACATACGATTATCGGTGCCAACCTCGACTACGGCCGCCCGTGGCGGAGAAGCTTTGCGGACAGCATCGCCTACACCGACTGGCACCGGGACAACTTCTTCGTGGCGGCACGCACACTGTGTCCGGACCGCGGCCGGATCGGAATCGAGCTTGACCACGTCACCTGCGCGGCGCGGGAGAAGCTCGCGGCGGAACTGCCGGATGTGGAGTTGGTCGACGCCGGCGAGACGACCATGCGCATGCGGATGATCAAGTCCGCCGAGGAGCAGGCGGTGATCCGTGACGGCGCGGCGATCGCCGACATCGGAGGGGCCGCGAGTGTGGAGGCCATTGCCGAGGGCGCGCCCGAGCACGAGGTCGCGCTGCATGCGACCGGGGCGATGGTGCGCGAGATCGCTCGCCGCTATCCGCACGTCGAACTGCAGGACACCTGGTCGTGGTTTCAGTCCGGCATCAACACCGACGGTGCCCACAACCCGGTGACCACGCGCAGGATCACTCGCGGCGATATCCTGAGCGTGAACTGCTTCCCCATGATCGCGGGCTACTATCACGCGCTGGAGCGCACGCTGTTCTTCGATCACGTGCCGGAAGGGGCGCTCGCGCCGTGGCAGGTGAACTGCGAAGTGCACCGCCGGGGCATCGAGCTCATCCGCCCCGGCGTGCGTTGCATGGACATCGCCGGCGAGCTGAACGAAATCTACGCGGCGCACGGGCTTCTCGAGCGGAGGACGTTCGGATACGGCCATTCGTTCGGAACGCTGTGCCACTACTACGGCCGCGAGGCGGGGTTGGAGTTCCGCGAGGACGTGGAGACGGTGCTTGCCCCCGGTATGGTGGTGTCAATGGAGCCCATGGTCACGGTGCCGGACGGCGAGCCGGGTGCGGGTGGTTACCGCGAGCACGACATGCTCATCGTCACCGAGGACGGCGCCGAGAACCTGACGGGGTTCCCGTTCGGACCGGAGCACAACGTCGTCGGAACCTGAACCGGTCTGCGGCGCCGACCGCACGGGCGTCGGCGCGCGAGCCGTGTCCGGAACAGGTGGCCGAACGACGGAGATCGCGCGAATCCGGTTGAACCTCGAGCGGCAGGACCCGAGAATCGCCCGACACTGTCTCTCTCGCTACTCACGGGAATGAACCCCACGAACTCGTACGGTGGACCCCATCCGTCCAATCCGGAGCGGAGCGGTCCGCTTCGGATAGCGGGAGTGCCGATCCCCGTTGCCGGCTCACTGGGAATCTCGCACTGCCCGGGTCGGAACGGAATCGAACCGGCCGGGGGGCGATGGTCACGCAACCTCCGTAGCGATCTGCGGGACTTGATGGCGTGGGGTGCCGGGGCAGTCCTTACGCTTGTCGAGGATCACGAGTTCGCCAGTCTCGGCGTTCCCGAATTCGCGGCCGAGGTTCGCGGAACCAGGCTCGTCTGGTATCACATGGCAATTCCGGACATGTCGGTGCCCGGGAGTGCATTCCTCGAGTCCTGGTCGCGAGACGGAGCCCGAATCCTCGAATCACTGCGCGCCGGCGAAGGGCTCCTGGTCCACTGCGCCGGGGGACTCGGGCGCAGCGGCATGATCGCCGCGAAACTCCTCGCGTCCTTCGGCGCATCCGCGGATCATGCGGTCGCCGCGGTCCGGCGGGCGCGTCCCGGTGCGATTGAAACCGACGCGCAGCTCGACTATGTACTGAATGGGCCGACGCTGGCCGCGACGGTGCCCCGGCCCCGGCGGCCGGCGCAATCACGTGTCGCGGCGGGCAGACTCACGGCAGGACCGCGCCGGGAGCGTTGAACGTCCGTCCCCGCCTCACATCCGCCGCCACGCCTGCACACGCGCGAGCAGCCATCCCGTCACGAAGGCGTGCAGAACCCTGACCGCCGCGCACGCGTAGACGATCAGCATCGCCATCGCCGCCGCGCTTGCGGTCTCCCCCGCCTCGTCCATGTGAATCGCGGCCACCGAGGCGACCTTCGTTTCAGGGCCATAGAGGAAGATCACCGCCGAGAGCGTCGTCATGCAGCTCAGAAATAGGTAAATGGAGATGTCGAAGATGGCGGGCAGGCACACCGGTACCGTGACGCGTCGAAAGCTGTGGGTGAGGGGTACCTTGAGGGATGCGGAAACTGCCTCGAACTCCCGGTCGATCTGCTTCAGCGCGGTGACCGCGGTGAGGTGCGACACGGTGTAGAAGTGGGTGACGGAGTTGATCGTGAGTATCGCGATCGTCCCGTACAGGAAGCCGAGCGGGTTGCCCGGGGCGTTGATGAAGAACAGGTACGCAAGCCCCAGGACGATGCCGGGGATGGCCATCGGGAGCAACGCGATGAAGTGGATGAGCTGCCGAACCACCGGGTCGCGCCGCGGTTTCTCCACCACGAACGCGCCGATGAACACCAGGGCGGTGCCGAACACCGCCGCGCTTCCCGCCATGACGAGCGAGTTGAAGAAATCCCGCAGGCCGACGCCTTCCAGCTCGAACGAGTAGTGCGAAAGCGTCAGCTCGAGGTTGTAGGGCCAGAACTTGACCACCGCCGCGAACTGCGCCATGCCCAGGATGGCCAGCGTCAGGCCGGTGATGAGTAGGCAGAAGAGCAGCATGGAACGGTCGACCCAGGGGTTCGGCTTCGGTGCGAACGGGACTGCGCGCACGGAGAGCAGGGCGGTCTGCTTGCGGGTCACCACGCGGTCGATGACGAATGCGATGACGGCGGGGATCAGCAGCACGACCGACACCACCGCCCCCATCTCGAAGTTCTGCTGGCCGATGACCTCCTTGTAGATGTCGGTGGCCAGCACGTTGAAGTTGCCTCCGATGACCTTGGGCACGCCGAAGTCGGTGAACACGAGGATGAACACGACGATGGTGGCGCTGATGAGCCCGTAGCGCGCGCCCGGCAACGTGACCGCGAAGAAGGTCCGCAACCGGCTGGTCTTCAGGACCTCGGCCGCCTCGTACAGGCGCATGTCCGAGATCGCGAGCGCGGTGGAGATGATCAGCACCGCGTGCGGAAAGGTCCAGAACACCGAGCCCATGATGATCCCGATCGGTCCGTAGATGGAATGACCGAACAGCAAGTCGTTCAGCACCCCCTGGTTGCCGAACCAGTACACGAGCGCGATGGCCTTGAGAAGCGACGGGCTCAGCAGCGGGACCATCGCCATGATCTTGAAAAACCCTTTGTACTTCATGCATGTGCGAGTGAGGGCGTATGCGTAGACGAACGCGAGCGAGATGACGATGACGGTGCTCGTGCCCGCGACGAAGAAGCTGTTCGAGATGGACTCCGACAGGGCCGGGGTGTCGAAGTAGAGCGCGTAGTTCGCCAGTCCGATGAAGCGGCCTTCGGGGTCGAGGAAGCTGCGCGAGATCATCATGTAGAGCGGAATCGCGAGCGCGATCAGGAAGAAGGCCACCAGCAGGACCAGCAGGATCCGCACCGTCCAGTCGTCACGGTCGAGCGCGGGCTTGCCGCGTGGTATCGCGCCGGTCGCGACCCCCGCCGTCATGCCGGCTCTTCCGGCTCGTAGAGACGAATGCTCTCGCTCGGAATCGAGAAGCTCACCCGGCGTCGCGGGGCGAGCTTCATGGTCCGGGCCAGGTCCTTGCGAACGTCGGCCCTGATTTCCAGCCCGCCGAGCCCGTCGCAGAACAGATACATCCGCATGAAGGATCCGAGCATCTCGATGTAGCGAATCTCCGCTTCGACCTGGCCGGCTCGCGCGCCGCCGTCGTGCTCCAGGGAGATGTCCTCCGGTCGCACCGCACAGCTCAGGGCGGCCCCGGTGGCGTGCGGCGCGGTGGCGCATTCGAACCGATGATCTCCGCAGCGCACGTGGCCCTGGTCGACGACGGTGACCGGCAGGAAGTTCATCACCCCGATGAAGTCGGCCACGAAAGGCGTCGCCGGGGCGTCGTAGATCTCGCTCGGCGTGCCCATCTGCTCGATCCGGCCCGCGTCGAGGACGAAGATTCGATCCGCCATCGTCTGCGCTTCTTCCTGATCGTGGGTCACCATGATCGTGGTCACCCCCAGTCGATCCTGGATGTCCCTGATCTCGCGCCGAAGCCGGGCCCGGACCTTCGCGTCCAGCGCCGACAGCGGCTCGTCGAGGAGGAGGAGCCCGGGCGAAGGAGCGAGCGCGCGCGCGAGCGCGACGCGCTGCTGCTCCCCGCCCGAGAGCTGGGCCGGGTACTTGGCCGCGTGCCCGGACAGGTCGACAAGAGAGAGCAGCTCGTCGACTCGCCGCTCGACGGCATCGCGCCCGATCCTCTGGTTCACCAGACCGAAGCCGACGTTGGCCGCGACGGTCAGGTTCGGGAACAGGGCGTAGGACTGGAAGACGATTCCGAAGTCGCGCCGCGACGGCGGCAGCCAGGAGACGTCCCTCCCGTCGACCCGGATTTCACCCTCGGTCTGCGTCTCGAGTCCCGCGATGCACCGGAGCAATGTCGTCTTCCCGCATCCCGACGGACCGAGGAAGCAGATGAATTCGCCTCGCGCGATGGAGCAGGTGATGTCCGAGAGCGCGGGAAAGGAGCCGAAGTACTTGGACAGCGATGTCGTTACGAGGTACGGCGCACTCCCGTTGTCGGCGGCGGGTCGGTCCATCTTGCGTCCTCCGAAGTGCTCTCAGGGTCCTTGCGTCGCTCGCGTTCGGATCGGGAAGGGCAGGGCGCTCACGCAGACAGGGCCCGCACCGCTGGAGAAGACGTGTGGCCGTGCGATCGGCGTCGGCTCGTCTGCTATTGTTAGCACAGATATCGATTCCGATGTCGCGATCATGGCCGTTGCATTCGCAGGCCGACAGAGGAGGAACATGATGATTGATTCAGTCGTACGCACGCTTTCCGGCTGGGCGGCAGGTGCACCGAAGCGCATCGCCGCCGTGGCCGTGTCGCTCGGCCTCGCAGCATCGGTGTCGCACGCGGGTGAGCTCACCATCTATTCGACGACGGACGCCGACAACCTGAAGGTGATCGGCGAGGCGTTCAGCAAGGCGCATCCCGACATCAAGGTCAGTTGGGTGCGCGACTCCACCGGCATCATGCACGCGCGGCTGATGGCCGAGAAGGACAACCCGCGATCCGACGTGCTGTTCGCGATGGCGGCGACGAGCATGCTGGGAATGGACGAGCTCGGCATGTTCGTGCCGTACACCCCGAAGGGAGTGGATGCGCTCGACGATCGGTACCGCGACAGGAACGACCCCGCGCACTGGACCGGGATCTACGGTTGGGCGGGCGCCATCTGCTTCAACACCATCGAGGCGGAAAAGCACGGCCTGCCGAAGCCCTCGAAGTGGTCGGATCTGACCGACCCGGTCTACAAGGGCCACGTGACGATGCCGAACCCCGCATCGTCCGGCACCGGATTCCTCGACGTGTCGAGCTGGATCCAGATCTGGGGCGAGGAGAAGGCCTGGGAGTACATGGACAAGCTGCACGAGAACGTTGCGCTCTACACGCACTCCGGCTCGAAGCCGTGCAAGCAGGCGGCCAGCGGCGAGTACACGGTCGGAATCTCGTGGCCGTTCCGGGGGGCCAAGCTCAAGAGCAAGGGCGCTCCCATCGACATCGTCATTCCCGAGGAAGGGATCGGGTGGGAGATGCAGGCGGTGGCGATCATGACCGGAACGAAGAACCTCGAGGATGCCCGGACGTTCATCGACTGGACCGTCACCGCGCCGGCGATGGAGATCTACGCCTCGCGCTATTCCGTGGTCGCCATGCCCGTCATGATCAAGAAATGGGACCACTTTCCCCCCGAGGTCCAGGATCGAATGATCAACAACGACTTCGTATGGGCGGCAAACAACAAGGACCGACTCGTCGCCGAATGGCGCAAGCGCTACGACGGCAAGACCGAGCCGAAGAAGTAGGTCGAACAGCGGAACGACTGGAATTTTCGGCGACGATCAAGGTTGCGTTCGCCGTAGCGGAATCCTGGAGAGGCCGCGTCCGGGGCGCGGCTCGCTCCAGGTTCCGAATCTCGCTCTTTCTCCCTTTCGGACGTCGTTCGCGGCCGGCGGTCCGCGTCAGTCGAGAAAGCTCCGGAGCTGCTCGGAACGGCTCGGGTGGCGAAGCTTGCGCAGCGCCTTGGCCTCGATCTGGCGAATGCGCTCGCGGGTGACATCGAACTGCTTGCCCACCTCTTCCAGCGTGTGGTCGGTGTTCATCTCGATGCCGAAGCGCATCCGCAACACCTTCGCCTCCCGCGGCGTGAGCCCGGCGAGGATGTTCTGCGTCGACTCGCGAAGCCCCTGAGAGGTCGCCGAATCGACCGGAGAGACGATGCTCAGATCCTCGATGAAGTCACCGAGATGCGAGTCCTCGTCGTCGCCGATGGGCGTCTCCATCGAGATCGGCTCCTTCGCGATCTTGAGCACCTTGCGCACTTTCTCCTCCGGCATCTCCATCCGCTCGGCCAGCTCCTCCGGGGTCGGCTCGCGACCCTTCTCCTGCAGAATCTGGCGCGAGATGCGGTTGAGCTTGTTGATCGTCTCGATCATGTGGACCGGAATCCGGATGGTGCGAGCCTGATCGGCGATGGAGCGCGTAATCGCCTGCCGAATCCACCAGGTCGCGTACGTCGAAAACTTGTATCCGCGCCGGTACTCGAACTTGTCCACCGCCTTCATCAGCCCGATGTTGCCTTCCTGAATCAGATCGAGGAACTGCAGTCCGCGATTGGTGTATTTCTTCGCGATGGAGATGACGAGACGCAGGTTCGCCTCCACCATTTCCTTCTTCGCTCGGCGCGCCTTCGCTTCGCCGATCGACATGCGGCGGTTGATCTCCTTGATTTCGGTGATGGAGACCATGCCTTCCCGTTCGGTCGTCCCCAGCCGCAGTTGCAGGCGCTTGATGTCCTTCGAGAAGGGCTTGAGCGCATCGCCCCACGGGTAGCTCTTGCGCACCTGGACGTGCAGCCAGCGCACCCTGGACTCGTTGCCGGGGAACATCTCGGTGAAGCGCTTGCGCGGCATCTTCGCCTCGTGCACGCACATGCGCATGATCGCGCGCTCGTTGGCCCGCACGCGTTCGATGACTGCGCGCAGGTTCGAGGTCAGTCGGTCGATGAGCTTCGGTGTGAGCTTGAGCTGCATGAATTGGCCGACGAGGTTGTGACGCGCCTTGCTCGCCTGAGGCGCATCCCAGCCGTGCTTTTGCGTCGCGTCCACGAGGCGCCGATAGGTGCGCTTCATCGTGTCGAAGCGCTCCGCGGCCTCCTGGGGGTCCGGTCCGAGATCGACTTCCTCCTCGTCGTCGTCCTCGCTCGCTGCGGCACGCTGCTTCGGAGTGGGGATCTCCTCTTCCTTGGCGTTCGGATCGATGTAGCCGGTGAGCAGGTCGGTGAGTTTCGCTTCACCCGCTTCGACCCGTTCGTATTCGTCGATCAGGGCGCGAATGGTCGGGGGGTAGGCGGCCAGCGCGGCCAGCGCCTGGTTCAGGCCCTTTTCGATGCGCTTGGCAATCTTGATCTCGCCTTCACGGGTGAGGAGATCGACGGTGCCCATCTCGCGCATGTACATGCGCACGGGATCGGTGGTGCGTCCGAACTCGCTGTCGATGGTGGCAAGCGCCGCCGCCGCTTCCTCGGTCTCGTCATCGTCGGCGTTCACCGTCGAACCCATGAGCAGGAGTGCATCGGCGTCGGGCGGCACCTCGTGCACGGCGATGCCCATATCGTTGATCATCGAAATGATGTCTTCGATCTGCTCGGGGTCCACGATGCCTTCGGGCAGGTGATCGTTGACCTCGGAGTAGGTGAGGTATCCTTGCTCCTTTCCCTTTGCAATCAGTAACTTCAGTCGAGATTGCTGCTGGTCGAGATCCATGTGTCCACCTATGTCGACGATGTGATTGTCCGGATCGAACTAAACACGGAATTCTAGCAGATGCGATGAGGAGTCGGTATGGGAAGATCGTCGCCCCGTTGGGCATTTTGGGGCGGCTCGGGTTCACCTCTGCTGTCTGCGTCACTCGCCACGCCGAGTCTTGTCGTCTCGACTTGTCCCACGGCGAACGGTCAACTCCGCGAGCTCGTGCCGCTCTCGTTCACTCAACTCGGAAAGTCGCCGCTTCGCCAACTCGTCGACGCGGCGCTGCACGCGTTGTTGTGCAGCACGATCCGCGACCCGTTGAAGGCAGCCGACGAACTCCACCTCGAGTTTCGCCCTGTCGGAGATTGCCGGCTCTCTTCGCGCGAGCTCCTCGATTCTTGGGAACCAATCGTGTGAGCGAAAGCGTTCCACGAGTCCGGCCATTTTCAAATCGGGGTTTGCACGGAGCAACTCAATCAGATGAGCAAGCAACTCCGCGTCAGGCAATTGCTCGCCGCGCATCTTGTCGACGTCAGCGGCGGCGATGGCCGCGAGCGACGGATTGTGGAGGAGCATACGTACCGCACGCGTCGCGGGCGATTCCGAGCCCTGCAGGCGCTCGGTGTGCGCGTGCATCCTCCTTCCGAGTCGATCCAGCCCCTTCGACGAATCGTCAGTTGCCAACTCGTCGAGCCACCTTTCCACCTGGCGTCGATACCGCGCTCCCGGGATGCGTGCGGCATACGACTCGCCAATCTGCACCACTAGCTGACGCCGGAAGGGACCGACCGGGGTCCGATTGACCAGAGGACGAAGGCGCTCGACAAAGCGTGCGCCACCTTCCGGTGTCGTCAGGTCGACTCCGACGGCGAGCTGATTGAATACGAATCTACTCAAGGGAACTGCGCCGTCGAGACGGTTCTCGAACGCATGCCTGCCTTCCGTGCGAACGAGGCTGTCAGGGTCTTCGCCTTCGGGAAGAAACAGGAACAGCGCCTGACGGCCGGACTTCATCGCCGGAAGCGTGTTCTCCACCGCGCGCCAGGCAGCGCGACGGCCAGCCTCATCGCCGTCAAAGCAGAAAACGATGTCGTTGACGCCACGAAACAGGCGCTGGACGTGCGCTTCGGTTGCGGCGGTACCCAGTGTCGCCACTGCGTAGTCGATTCCGGACTGCGCCAGCGCCACGACGTCCATGTAGCCCTCAACCACGAGCATTCGCGCTGGCGATCGTCCCGCGCGTCGCGCACGCCAGAGTCCGTAGAGCTCGCGTCCCTTGTGAAACACCGGGGTTTCCGGGGAGTTGAGGTACTTCGGTTCGCCGTCGTCGATGATACGGGCACCGAAGCCGACGACGCGCCCCCTCGAGTCATGGATGGGGAAAGTGATGCGGTCGCGAAAACGATTGTAGGGTCGGCCGTCGTCGGGTGCGATCAACAGCCCCGCGTCAACGAGTGCCGTCCGCGAGCGGTCGTCGACGGCGAGTTCGCTACGCATGCTGTCCCAGCCGGGCGGCGCAAACCCGAGCTGGAACTCGGCGGCAATCTCGCCCGACAGGCCGCGTCCCTTGAGGTACTCCACCGCCCGTGACGCCTGCGGGTGGCGCCGGAGCTGTCGTTGAAAGTATGCGTTGGCCCTTTCAAGTGCGTCGAAGATCGGCTCGATATCGTCGCGCGGCCCGCGTTCGCCGCCACTTTCGCGAGGCACCTCGCGTCCCGCCCGGCGCGCGAGTTCTTCCACCGCCTCGGTGAATTCCAGGTTCGCGTAGTCCATCAGGAACCCGACGGCGGTTCCGTGCGCCCCGCATCCGAAGCAATGGTAGAACTGCTTGTCGGGGACGACGGTGAACGAGGGGGTCTTCTCGTCGTGGAACGGACAGCACGCCTTGAACTCCTTGCCGGCGCGCTTGAGGGGGACGTAGTGCTCGATCACCTCGACGATGTCGGTCGCGGTGACGAGGTCGTCGATGAAGGACTGGGGGATACGCCCCGCCATGTTTCTCCGTGATGTACGAAGGTCCCGCCGAATGGACCCCGGACAGGATTGTCAGCCGGACAATCTTGCCCGGACCGCCGCGCTCACGGTACCCATGTCCGCGCGGCCCTGCACCCGTGGCTTGAGCAAACCCATCACGCGACCCATGTCCTTCATCGTCGCGGCTCCTGCATCGTCGACGGCGGCTTCGATCATCGCGTCGATCTCGGACGAATCGAGTGCGCGTGGCATGTACCGCTCGATCACCCCGATCTCTTCGCGTTCGGCTGTCGCCAGATCGGCACGGCCGGCGCCATCGTACTGGCGGGCGGATTCGCGCCGCTGCTTGAGCATCTTCTCCAGCACGGCGACGACGGAGGCATCGTCCAGGGGTGATGTGCGCTGGTCGACCTCACGCTGCTTGATCGCGGCGGTCACCATTCGCAGAGTTCCGAGACGCGCCTTGTCTCGGGCGCGCATCGCGTCCTTCACATCTTCGAGAATGCGGACTTTCAGGGAATCGGCCACGGCGCGGGGCGACGCTGGAAGAAATTCAGTACAGTCGGGTGCGCTTGATCTGCTCGCGCTGGAGCTTCTTCAGGTGGCGCTTCACCGCCGCGGCGGCCTTCCGCTTGCGGATCGACGTGGGCTTTTCGTGGTACTCGCGGCGGCGTACCTCGGTCAGTACGCCGGCCTTCTCGCAGGCGCGCTTGAAACGGCGAAGCGCGACGTCGAAAGGCTCGTTCTCCTTCACACGGATTTGCGGCATCGAGACGGTTCCCTCATTCGATGGTGGTCTGTTGCGCTGCGGCAAGCGAAGAAATATACCCGGCTTCGGGCGTTGCGGCAAAGATGCCGAACCCGGCGCTCGACGACTGTCGGGAAGACATTTTCTCCTCGACTCTTCATCATTGGCCGCGACACGGAACGGCACGACGCAAGCCGGACTCCGGAAGTCCTCGAACAGCTCGGCAGGAAGGAATTGTCGAAATGAACGATCCAGTCCGTCCCCCGGAACCGAGCACACTCGATCCGATCGAAACCGCCAGCCGCGACGAAATCGCGGCGTTGCAGCTCACGCGCCTTCGCGCGACCCTGCGACACGCCTATGACAACGTCGCCCATTACAGATCACGCTTCGACGGCGTCGGGCTGAATCCGGCCGATCTCGAATCACTCGAGGACCTCGTCAACTTCCCCTTCACCGTCAAGGAAGATCTGCGTCGCAACTACCCGTTCGACATGTTCGCGGTGCCGCGCGAACGGGTGATTCGCATCCATGCGTCGAGCGGAACCACCGGTACCCCGACCGTCGTCGGCTACACCGGGAGCGATCTCGACATGTGGGCGGAGGTCATGGCGCGGTCGATTCGCGCCACCGGCACTCGGCCCGGCGACATGGTGCAGGTGACCTACGGCTACGGTCTGTTCACCGGCGGTCTCGGCTTTCACGGCGGCGCCGAACGCCTCGGCTGCACCGTCATCCCCGTCTCCGGAGGACTCACCGCGCGGCAAGTGAAAATCATCGACGAGTTCGAGCCGCGGGTCATCGCGGTCACGCCCTCGTACATGCTGGCCATCGCCGACGAGTTCGCACGCCAGGGTCTGGATCCGCGCCGGTGCTCGGTGCAGATCGGAATATTCGGCGCCGAGCCGTGGACCGAGGCGATGCGCGACGAGATTGAAACCACATTCGACATGCAGGCGCTCGACATCTATGGATTGTCGGAAATCATCGGTCCCGGCGTTTCGGTCGAATGCATCGAGAGCAAGGACGGACTTCACGTGTGGGAGGATCACTTCTACCCCGAGATCATCGACCCCACGACCGGCGAGGTGCTGCCCGACGGTGAGCTTGGCGAGCTGGTATTCACGTCTCTCACCAGGGAAGCGTGCCCCGTCATTCGGTACCGCACCCGCGATCTCACCCGGTTGCTGCCGGGCACCGCGCGCTCGATGCGACGGATGCAGAAGGTGACCGGACGCAGCGACGACATGCTGATTATCCGCGGGGTCAACCTGTTTCCGTCTCAGGTCGAGGAAATACTGCTTCTGGACGACCGGCTGTCGCCGCACTACTGCCTCGAAGTTCGGCGATCGGGACGTCTCGACGAGCTGACGGTCGTGGTGGAAGCCAGGGCGGGCGCCGCGGATCGGGAGTCGCGCGAAGCGGCCGGTCGCGATCTCGCCCGGCACATCAGGTCGCGAATCGGCATCAGAAGCGACGTCCGTGTCAGGGAGCCGGAATCGCTCGAGCGCTCCCTCGGCAAGGCCAGGCGCATCGTCGACCTGCGTCCGAAGGACTGACGAGGCGATCCGGTCGCTGCCGGTGAGAGGTCCGCAGGTCGCGCCGGTCGGGTCACTGACTGAAAGCTCGGCGTCGGCATTCACCCGGGGCGCAGAAACTCCGATGACCGCACCCGGCACCGCCAGGTCGACGGCGACCATCCGGTACCGACCAACCAATCTCGAACGGGCGGGCTTCGTCCCTCGTCAGGGACGTTCGAGCGGCGCGGTCTCTGCCCGGAGCGCCTTCACGGCGGCGTCGAGCTTGCTGCCGCCGGGATCGGCGAGCGCCGCTTCGCGCAGGGTGCGCAGGCTGGTTGCGGGATCCGAGGCGCGTGCACAGTCGGGGAGGCACGCCATCGTCCGCTCGAAATTCCCTGCGCCCCGTTCGTGGGTGTCGCCGTAGCCCTTGACGAGGTTCGCGCATCGGGCCGTTTCGAGAGCGAGCGCGGCGCTCGTGGCGTGCGCTTCGGCGACGCGCTCGAGCCATGTCTCGATCCGGGACTGTTCTTGCCGAAAGCGGTACATGCCGCGCCGCAGCGGCCTGAGCCGGGCAAGCGTCCACAGCAGAAGAAATCCGCTGACGGAGCTGGTGCGCACGTGAAGCCCGATGTTCAGGCGGCGACGCCATCCGCCGCGATCCGCGGCACGCAGGACGGGCCGCGCGAGCCAGGCGGGGAGGAGCGAGCACCACTCGTCCACCCCGGGCTTGAGGAATTCGGTGATGATCACCGGCTGTTCCGGCTTGGCGCGAACTTCGGACCGCACCCGTTCGATGCGCGAGCGTCGGGTCTTGAGATCCGCGACTCGAACGATGTCCTCGAAGCACATCCACAATGCGAGATGACGTGCGACCTCCCGTGCGACGTCGTGGCCGCGCCCCGGCATGGCGTCCGCAGCGCCCGTGCCGGCCAGCAGCCCTTCGATGCGGTCGAGATACTGCGATCCGTACCGCACGTCCTGGTAGTCGACGGTTCGCTCCACGCCCAGGCGGGCGATCTCGCGCACCGGCCCCGGAAGCCCCTCCAGACGGGCCGCGAGCGAGGCCGGCAGCCGGGTCGAGGCAGATCCGGCCCCCGGGCCTGACGGCACTGCATGGGTGTCGGCTCCCGAGGTCTCGGTCGTTGCCTCCTCGAAGAGCCCGCAGCCGGCGTCGAATCCCCGCAGGTTCGCCTCGACCGCAATCCCGGACCGTTCGATGGCAGCCCGCAGCCGTCGGCGCGGCACGGGAAGCGCATCGCTCCCCGCCACCGCGCCGAGCAGCACCGAGCTCAGCACCGTCCCGGCCTGCTCCGCGACTCGTCCGAGATTGGTGAGAACGTGTCGGCGCGAGAGTTCGCGCACCGCGCGTTGGATCCGCTCGTCGTCGAACCGGCCGTCGCTCATCGCGCTCTTTTCGGCGATTGCGAACGTGCGGTGGGTGGATGCGATCACGGTGGTCCGATCCGGCGTGATCATTCCGGTCTGCGCCGCGCGCCCTGCTTCGAGCAGTTCGGACGCGACGAGGAGATCCACGTTTCCCGGCGTGGGCAGCAGCGCCATGACGGGTTCGGCCGAGTCCGGGCCGAGTCCCCGGTCTCTCGGGTCTCGCTGGCCGGCGGGTGCGGCGAGGTCGCCGGCCACGCCGCCACGAGGGCCTGCGCATGAGCCCGAGCCGTCTTCCGGCCGGGGCGCGTCACCGCTCGCGCGGCCGGAGCCCCTGGGACCGATTTCCAGGTAGTAGGTGGTGGCTCCGGTGCGCTGGGCCACTCCGGGCACCGACGTCGCCTGCACGCGCCGGCCGTCCTCGGCGGCCGCATCGACGAGCCAGTTCGAGAGGACCCCTCCGCCCTCACCTCCGAGGGCTGCGACCAGCACCGTCCAGGTCCGGTCCGACGGTTCCCCTGCATTGCTCTCGACTTCCGGGGAGGCGCCGGAGGTCGGGCCGGGAACGACCCTGGCGCCGCTTGCCGAGACCGACGGTCCGGATGCGGGCGCGGACGGACGGGCCGCGGCGTCGGAAGGCGTCTCGGCCATGAACGTTTCGACTCAGGCCCGTGCGAGCGCGCCGATCACCCGACTCCGCAGGCCGTGCAGGAACCGATCCCACGCGGACGGATTGTTCACCACCTCGGCACGGAAGAACGACGGGCACAGCACGGCCGCGTGCGCGACCTCGCCGCACACGCCGCATCCCACGCAGTCGTTGTTGACGTGCGCGACCGGATCGGTGCGCAGCGGGTCCGCGCTTTCCTTCACGGTCAGGCTCGGGCAGCCCGAGAGTCGAATGCAGGAGTGGTCCCCGGTGCACACGTCCTCGTCGACGCCAAACCGGGTGCGCACCACTCGGCGGCCGGCCTCGAGGCGCTTCGAGAACCAGGGCCGGTACCGGCGCTGGCGCATGAGCTGGCACTCTCCGTCCGCCACGATGACCTTGAGCCCCCTCGTCGATCCGGTGAGGGCGGCGCGAAGCGTCCGGACCATCTTTTCCACGGAGTAGGTTCGGACCCGACGCACCCACTTCACCCCGACGCCGCGCAAGGCGGCCTCGATGCTGCGGCTTCCGCCCGTGCCCGACTCGGTGAACGGGCGACTGGCGCCGGTGCCCGTCTCCGCACCGACCCGGGTGGAGGGAATCGCCTGACCACCGGTGGCGGAGGTGTATCCGTTGTTCATGACGATGAGCACATCGTCGGACTCGTTGTACACCGAGCTCGCGACTCCGGTCGTGAGACCGTTGTGCCAGAACCCGCCGTCGCCCATGATGCTGACGGTGCGCTTTCCCATGTGGGGCCGAATCGCGGCCGAGCTCGCGAGCCCGAGTCCGTAGCCGAGCACCGTGTTGCCGACGTTGAAGGGCGGCAGGGTCGCGAACGTATGGCAGCCGATGTCGGCGCTCACGTGCACGTCCCCGACCTCGCGCTGGACGATCTTCAGCGCGCTGAACACCGGGCGCTCGGGGCAGCCGGTGCAGAATCCGGGCGGGCGGCCCGGAACCGGGGCGGCGAGGATCTCGGCCGCGCGCCGCTTGGCGTCGTCCACGGCTCCGACGATCTCCGGGTCCGGCGCCTCGTTGTGTCCGAGCACCTCGCGAAGGAAAGTGTCCACGCCGCGGAGCATGACCTCGCCGGTGTACTCGCCGGCCATCGGGAACGGCCCCTTTCCATGGAGCTCGGCGTTCACGTCGGCCCGGCGAAGGAGACTCCCGATCGCCTGCTCCAGGTAGTTGGGCTGACCCTCCTCCACCACCAGCACCGCGCGCTTGCCCGCGCAGAACCTGGAAATCTCCTGCGGAACGAGCGGGTAGGTGACGTTCAGCACGAAGATCGGGATCCGCGTGCATCCGGTCTCCTGCGCGAACCCGAGCAGCGCCAGGGCGCGACGCACCGCGTTGTACATCCCGCCCTGGGTGATGATTCCGATATCCTCGAGCGTGTCGAGCCCCGATGCCGGCATGTGTTCGTTGAGACCGTGCTCCCGGATGAACTCGACGGCGGCGGGCCACCGCTCCTTCACCTTCTGCTGCTCCTGCATGTAGGTCGCGGGCGGAAGGCAGATGCGTCCGTAGTCGAACCGCGGCCCCTCCAGGAGCCGGCGGCTGGAGTAGGCGGGTGCCCGGTTCGTCTTCGTGGCGAAGCTCCCGTGGACGTGACAGGCGCGGATTCGCAGCTCCAGCATCACCGGGGTGTTGCTCGCCTCGGAGAGCTCGAAGCCCTTCTCCACCGCACGCACCATGGCGGGCAGGCTCGGACGAGGGTCGAGCAGCCAGACCTGCGACTTCATGGCGAAGGCGTGACTGCGCTCCTGAATGATGCTCGAACCGTCACCGTAGTCCTCGCCGACCACGATGAGGGCGCCGCCGGTCACCCCGGCCGACGCGAGATTGGAGAGCGCGTCGGAGGCGACGTTCGTCCCTACCGTCGACTTCCACACCGCGCAGCCCCGCACCGGGTAGTGGATCGATGCGGAGAGCATGGCGCACGCCGCCGCTTCGTTGGCGCAGGTCTCGACATGGACCCCCAGCCCTTCGAGAATCTCGCGGGCGTCGTTGAACACGTCCATCATGTGGGAGACCGGCGCGCCCTGATAGCCGCCGACGTAGGAGACTCCGGACTGGAGCATCGCCTTGGCGACCGCGAGGATGCCTTCGCCGTGGAAGACGTCGCCATCGCCGAGCCCGAGAGACCGGACCTCCCTTGCGAAGCTTCGCTCGGCCATCGCAGTACCGCCTCCTGGATCGGTGCAGCCGGAAAGGACTCCCGGCATTATATGTACATCGGCGAACTGCAACAGAACGATGAAGGCGGCCGAACGGGAGTCGGGCCGACGCTTCGCGTCCACGCGTCCACGGATGGATTGACCCTGCGTTCGTGTCCCGGAAAGTGGGATATGCTCCCGATTCGATTCTGATTTCTTCGATGCAGATCTTCGCCGGCATCAGGCGTTTTCGCACCACCGTCAATGTTGCCGAGTGCGGGGTCCGACGGGCACCTGAGCAGGAGGAACGGCGACATGACCGGCCAATACGAGACCTTGAACGTCACCAGAGAAGAACGCCTCGTCCGTCTCGAACTCGAGCGACCGGAACGCCTCAACGCCGTGGCGATGACCGGTGCTCGCGAGATTCTCGACGCGGTTGGCCGCATCGCCGCCGACGATGACGTCCGCATGGTGGCGTTTACCGGATCGGGACGGGCGTTCTCGACCGGAATCGACCTCAAGGATCTCGCCGCGGGACAGATCGACCCGAGCTACTTCGACCTGTGGGACTCTGCTCTGCGGGTGATCGAGACGATGGACAAGTTGGCCATATGCCTGATCCACGGCTACGCCATTGGCGGCGGTCTGCAACTGGCGCTGGCCTGCGACATCCGGGTGTGCACACGGTCGGCCAAGCTCGGTCTGCCCGCGATCAAGGAAGGGTTGATCCCGGGCCTCGGTACATTTCGCCTGGCACGCTACATCGGACTTGGGCGGGCCAAGTCGCTGATCATTCGGGGCAACATGGTCGACGGTACGGAGGCGGAACGCATCGGGATGGTCGACCACCTGGTCGGCGAGGACACCGCGTTCGAGGAGTTCGACGATTGGCTCGCCGAGTATGCGGCCACGAACTCGGCCAGCTGCCGTGCCTCCAAGCAGATGCTGCTCGACTGTTTCGACCTGGGCTGGGAAGCCTTCTTCCGCAAGTACCTCACGCTGCAGGAGAAGGCGGTGGCGGCGCCCGATTTCGCGGAGGCGATGGATGCCTATCGCACGGGTCGCGATCCGCAATGGAAATAGCCAATCTGTGGTGTCCACGAGAGATATGGTGCGCGGATGCGTGTTCTGGGAATCGAGACCTCCTGCGACGAGACCGGCGTCGCCGTTTACGATGCGACGCACGGCCTGCTGGCTCATGCCGTGCACACCCAGAGCGCCATCCACGCCGAATTCGGGGGCGTGGTGCCGGAACTCGCGTCGCGCGATCACGTTCGGAGATTGCCGCCGCTGGTGCGTGGAGTGCTGGAAGAGTCTCGTTCCCGGCCCGTCGACATCGACGCAGTGGCGTATACCGCCGGTCCGGGTCTGGTCGGAGCCTTGCTCGTCGGTACCGCTTTCGGACGAAGTCTCGCCTATGCATGGGGGGTGCCGGCGCTCGGTGTCCATCACATGGAAGGCCACCTGCTCGCCCCGATGCTGGAACCGGATCCTCCCGCGTTTCCCTTTCTTGCCCTGCTCGTCTCGGGCGGACACACGCAGTTGGTCAATGTCGAGGCGGTCGGCGTCTACGAGGTTCTCGGCGAATCGGTCGACGATGCGGCGGGGGAGGCGTTCGACAAGGTCGCGACCTTGCTCGGACTTCCGTACCCCGGGGGACCGGCGCTCGCGAACCTGGCGCGTCGCGGTGATCCCGGCCGCTTTCGGTTTCCTCGTCCCATGACGGATCGACCGGGACTCGATTTCAGCTTCAGCGGCTTGAAAACGTTCGCGCTCAACACGTTGGCGGGCGGACACCGTGACGAACAGTTTCTGGCGGACGTGGCACGCGCATTCGAGGATGCCGTCGTCGATACGCTGGTCATCAAGTGTCGCCGTGCGCTGCGGGCTACGGGACTGCCGGCGCTGATCGTGTCCGGCGGCGTGGGCGCGAACCGGCGGTTGCGCGCGGCGCTGGCCGAGATGGCGCGACGCGAGTGTGCCGCGGTGAGCTATCCGCGCCCCGAACTGTGCACCGACAACGGTGCGATGATTGCGTACGCGGGATGTTGTCGACTGCGGCATGGCGCCGGAGAGCCACAGCAATTCGGTGCGAGAGCGCGCTGGGCGCTGGAAGAACTGGCGCCGCCCGGCGGGTGAATCGGCGCGCGCGACTACTTCGCCGTGCGCTGGCCGATTCGGCTTTCGGTGCCTGCGACAAGCCGCTGAATGTTCCCGCGGTGGCGCCACAGCAGCAAGGCTGCGATCACGACGAGCACCACCGCGTTCGCGGGGTGTGGCGCGAGCCAGAGCGCGGCGACGGGAGCGCCGACCGCTGCGGTCATGGAGGCCAGCGAGGCGTAGCGACTCACCGCCGCGACCACGAGCCAGATTGTGCACATGACGCATGCGACGGGCCAGGCCAGTGCTGCGATCGCACCGAGCGCCGTCGCCATCCCCTTGCCGCCTCGGAATCGGAAATACAGCGGATAGAGGTGGCCGAGGAAGGCGCAGAGCGCCGAAAGCGCCACCACGGTGGGCGAGTGCGACAGGGTGTGTGCAAGAACCACCGGAAGGACGCCCTTCAGCACGTCACCGAACAGAGTCAGTGCGGCGGGCGCCTTGCCTGCGATTCGCAGCACGTTGGTCGCACCGGGGTTGCCCGAGCCCTCGCCCCGAGGATCCGGCAGCCCCATCGCCCGGCATACGAGGATTGCGCACGCGATTGAACCGACAAGGTACGCGATGAGCACCACGGCGATGTCGACCATCGCGCTATTGGACCGGTGCGGTCGCGACCGGGTCAAGCAGGGAACATGCGCGTCGGTCACGGAGCAGGTAGAGTTTCGCGCGGTTGCGCTGGACAGCCGCGGACATGGCGGAATCCGGGAGAGGCGAGCACACTGCCCGGCGCGGAGCCCGCGGGAGAGACGACTCTGGACATCATCTTCATCGAAGCGTTGCGGGTGGAAACCGTCATCGGCGTCTACGACTGGGAGCGCCGGATCAGGCAGCCTGTGGTCATCGATCTGGAGATGGGGACCGACATTGCCCCGGCCGCGGCGAGTGACGACGTCGCGGACGCGCTCGACTACAAGGCGGTCTCGAAGCGTGTGCAGCAGTTCGTGGGAGAGTCGAGCTTCCATCTGGTCGAGACCCTGACCGCGCGCATCGCGGCGCTGGTACTCGATGAGTTCCCGGTCCCGTGGGTGCGGGTGAAGCTGAACAAGGTCGGCGCGCTGCGTGGCGCAGCGGGCGTCGGCATCATCGTCGAGCGCGGAAGAAGGACCGGATGACCGAGCGTGCGTACGTCGGGGTCGGAAGCAACATTCGCCCCGAGCGGCACGTGTCGCAGGCGCTCGGACTCCTGCGTGCGGAGTTCGGTGACGTCCAGTCCTCGAGTGTCTACGAGTGTCCGCCCATAGGATTTCAAGGCGAGGCGTTCCACAACCTGGTCGTTTCGTTCGAAACCGAAATCGGAGTCGAGGCGTTGATCGCGACGTTGCGCGGAATCGAATGCGCCTGCGGCCGGCGGCGCGACGATACGGTTTCGCCGTCTCGTACCCTCGATCTCGATCTGCTCCTCTACGGCGACCTGACGCTCACCCACACCCACAACGGCATCGAGCTGCCGCGCGAGGATGTGCTGTCCTACGCGTTCGTGCTGGCCCCGCTCGCGGAAATCGCGCCGTCGGTAGTGCATCCCGTTGCAAGGCGTACCTTTGCCGAGCTGTGGGACGATTTCGAGGAATCGCACGAGATGCGTCGCGTCGCCGATGCCGTGCAGGGATGACAGGGAGAAGGATTCCGTGAACTTCTGCTCTCAATGCGCGGCCCCGGTGGTTCTGCGCACCCCTCCCGGCGACGATCGCCCGCGCCACGTTTGCGACGCCTGCGGAACCATCCACTACCAGAATCCGAAAATCGTTGCGGGCTGCGTGTCGGAACACCAGGGCAGGGTTCTGCTGTGCCGTCGTGCAATCGAGCCGAGGTCGGGGTTGTGGACACTTCCGGCCGGGTTCATGGAGAACGGCGAAACGATGCAGGAGGCGGCGGCGCGCGAGACGCTGGAAGAGGCAAACGCCCGCGTGGAGGTCGATTCCCTGTTCAGTTGTCTCGACATTCCCCGAATCAACCAGGTGTACGTGATGTTCCGTGGCCGCCTAGTCGGCGGGTCGTTCTCGCCGGGCGCGGAGAGTCTGGACACCCGTTTGTTCGACGAAGCCGAGGTGCCATGGGACGAAATCGCATTTCCGGCCATCTCCCACACGCTCGAGCTGTGGTTCCGGGACAGGAGAAACGGCGAATTCGGTACTCACACCGCGGTCATCCATCGGCGCGCGACGCCATGAGGCTTGCGTCGGCCTGGCTCGAACGCCACGAAACGGGCCGGGTGTTCGTCCCGCCGCCTTGCCCCGAAAGCGCCGTCGTTCAGGTTTGACCGGTCACGACGCGCCCCGTCGCGGAGCCGTCGGGTGTGATGGAGCATATGGTGCGGGCGAGGATGGACCGTACCGCGCCGTTCGCGATCCGCACCTCAAGGCGCGACGGTGGGGATACCCCGCCCGCCGTCGATCGCGATGACTTCGCCGGTGGTGTACGACGCATCGAGGGCGAGCCACGTTACCGCATCGGCGACCTCTTCGGCGGAGCCGCCTCGGCGCAGCGGTACCAGTCGAATCGCCCGCTCATGCGCTTCTTCTTCGTCGTCGTCGCCCTCGGGCCACAACGCGATTCCGGGAGCGACGGCGTTGACTCTCACCTCCGGTGCGAGTTCCAGCGCCAGCGCACGAGTGAGCATGATCAGGCCGGCCTTCGCCGAGCAGTAGGCCGGGTAGCCAGCGACGGGATTCCGCCCGTGAATGTCGGCAAGATTGACGATCGCGCCGCGGCTTGCGGCGAGGAATGGCGCGGCGGCCGTGCTGGCGAAGAACGGCGCCTTGAGGTTGGTGCCGACGAGATCGTCCCATTGCGCTTCGGTGGCGGTGTCGATCGGAGTCCGGTAGAAGCTCGAGGCGTTGTTGACCAGCACGTCGAGAGATCCGAACCGAGCGATGACATCGGCGACGAGAGCTCGAGGAGCGCCGGAGTCGCGGAGATCGCAAGCGAATGTCGCCGCCGTACCCGCTCGGTCGCGGTCAAGGGTTCGGGCGAGGGCCTGCGCGTCGTGCCGGGATGTTCGGTAGTGGATCGCGACGTCCAGGCCGCGCCGATGCAGGGCTCGCGCCACCGCTGCTCCGATGCGCCTTGCGGCACCGGTCACGAGCGCCACTCCAGCTCGGGTCCCGGCGGTCATGTTCAACCAGCACCCGGCCGGCGCCGGGCCGATTCCCGGCCGGCGCGGCTCCGGTCGGTGCTCCATCGACGGGGCTCGAGTCGCGTTGCCGACGCATTGGATCGCGGTGTACCAGGCACGGGTGCGACGCCATCGCGTCTCACGATTGGCCGCTGGTCGCTTGACATCATGCCGGCGGCGCGTTGCGGGGCATGCTCGGAATCCGAAGACCGATGGGTCACCACCGGCATCGGGCCTCGCGTCGGAGCGGGTCCCTGCCGGACTGGTGGCGCCCCTGCAGATCGAGGGAGATGCCTGCCGGCCGGCTCGACCCGGGTGGGGAGTGTCGGTGTCAGGGACAAATCACACATGGATCCGAAGCGTCCTCTCGCGCGCGGCACAATGATAGCGGGTGCACCGAGGGAACGATGATGCGGCTCCCGGCGGGGTTTCCTGCGCTCGGCAGCGGCGAACGCGTGCACGTCGAGCGGGTGCACGCGTTGATCCGGGCCGAGGCCGAAGCGCACGGAGGGACGATACCGTTCTCGCGGTTCATGGAAATCGCGCTCTATGCCCCGGGGCTGGGGTACTACCGGGCCGGCTGGCAGACCTTCGGATCCGAAGGCGACTTCGTGACTGCGGCTGAAATCTCACCGTTGTTCGGGCGCGTCGTGGCACGTCAGGTCGAACAGGTCCTCTCGTCGCTCGGCACGAGAGAGGTCGTCGAACTCGGAGCCGGCACCGGAGCGATGGCGGCGCAGGTGTTGCTCGACCTCGTGCCGAAGGGAGATGTCCGCTACCGTATCCTGGAACTGAGCGGCGTCCTCGCTTCACGGCAGCGGGAGACGATCTCCACGCAGGCGCCGGAGGCGCTGGCATGCGTGAGCTGGCTCGACGCACTGCCCGAACCAGGGTTTCGCGGAGTGGTGCTCGCCAACGAGGTCGTCGACGCGGTGCCGGTCGAGCGGTTCGAGGTGACCGCCCGGGGCGTCTCCATGCACTGTGTCGGAGTCGACTCCGAGGGGCCGGTCTTGTGTTCTCGGCCCGCCGAACCCTGGCTCGTCGAATCAGTGGAGTCGATCCAGCACGAGATCGGGTACAGGTTCCCGGTCGGGTACGTCTCCGAAATCGGGCCGGCGCGTTGCGCATGGGCCGCGAGCATCGCCGAGCGCATGGAGAGCGGCCTCGTGCTCCTGATCGACTATGGGTTCCCCCGCCGCGAGCTCGACCACCCGGACCGCAACGACGGCACGCTTCGATGCCACTTCCGGCATCGCCGTCACGCCGAGCCTCTGGTGCTGTGTGGGTTGCAGGACATCTCCGCGCACGTCGACTTCTCCGCGATTGCCCGGGCATCCGGGCTCGACGTTGCGGGGTTCACCACCCACAGCGAATTTCTCCTCGAGTGTGGTCTGCTCGATTTCGTCTCCGACGTTGAACCCGGGAGCCCCGAATTCGTCCGATTGACCACCCAGATCAAGCGAATTACCTTGCCCGGGGAGATGGGGGAAGCCGTCAAGGTCATGGCGCTGACCCGCGGCATCGAGGAGCCGCTCATGGGGTTCTCCGGACGGGACCACAGGGTTCGGCTGTGACCCGGGAGCAGGCCGGGAGCGACATGCTTTGCTCGATCGGAGGACTCTTGCAGCCGGAGTGAATGGGGGAGGCCATTCATGGACAAGAGACAGGCCATGGAACGGGTCAATGCGGACCTGGGACATGCGTTGCTGGATCGTGGCAATACCGCATTTTCGGACGTCAACGCCGCGAAGCCCGTCTGGTGGTTCAACATCGACCCGCGAAAGTTCAGCAACGATCTGCATCTGCTGTGTGCCGGAAGTCCCGGCCTGATCTGGCTGACCTTCGAAGCGAACACGTTCCCGAGCCCGGAAAGCACATTTCGATTCCGATCGGACAAGGGGATGGTGGATCTGGAAATATCCTGCGGTGCGGATCGGTACATGCGCGACGTGAAGAGTGGTGGGAGCGGATACGACTTTCGCCGGCATGTTCGGCGAGAGTGGTCCTGACGGGCCATGGAATGGTTGCAGGTCCTGGTGCTGGCCGCCATCCAGGGACTGACCGAATTCCTTCCGATCTCCAGCTCCGCGCACCTCATCCTGGTGCCGGTGCTGACCGACTGGCCCGATCAGGGGCTTGCCTTCGATGTCGCGGTTCACGTCGGATCTCTCGCCGCGGTGCTGATCTACTTCCGCGGGGACTTCCTGTCGATGCTGCGCGACGGGTTGCGCGGGCCTCGGGATTCCGGCGGGCAGGTACGCCTCGGGTGGCTGGTGGCGATCGCGACCGTTCCCGTGGGGGCGGCGGGGCTCGCCATCGACGCGAACTTCGCCGAGTCGCTGCGCGACCCCCTCGTCATCGCCGTCGCCACCATCGGGTTCGGCCTCGCGTTGCTGTTTGCGGCCGGAGCGGGAGCGAAGGACCGCGAGATCGAGTCCATCGGCATCCGCGACGCGCTCGTGATCGGCTGCGCTCAGGCCATCGCGCTCGTGCCCGGTACATCGCGTTCCGGGATCACCATGACCGCCGGGCTGCTGGTCGGTCTCGCGCCGGCGGCCTCGGCCCGGTTCTCCTTCCTGCTGTCGGCCCCGGTGATTCTGATGGCCGGAGGTTACAAGACGCTTCAGCTCGCGGCTGGTGCGCCGGACGCGAACTGGTCGGCGCTCGTCGCCGGTTCGCTCGTCGCCGGGCTCTGTGCCTACGCATGCATCCACGCGTTCCTGCGGCTCGTCGTCCTCATCGGCTTCGCGCCGTTCGTCGCCTACCGTCTGGTATTCGGTTCGGTACTGCTGTGGTTTTTCGTCTGATACGGGGACGGAGCGGAATCGGCGTGGCGTGCCCGTCGACACACGAATTCGTCACGAGGCACCGCCGCCGTCCTTGACCGCAGGTCGACCCCCCTGGCGGCATTCACGAATTCGTTGGGAGCGGACTCGTTCGCCCCACGGCAGAATTCTCCACATCACGGCCGGTCGCGGCGCGCAGACGCGCGCAGGCGGCCGAGCCACGAGTTCCGCTCGTTGGCTCCGAGATACCCCGGCACGACGCTCTCCACGCTGCGCGGCACGATTCCGAGCTCTTCCAGTGCGTTGCAGGAGCAAGTGCTGTCGATCTTCGTCGACAGGTAGTTGTCGAAGCTGAAGGGTTTCCCGGGCACGCGTTCGAGCACCCGCCCCTGCAATCGCGAGAGCCGGTCGCCCAGCCCGACGATGTTCCGTCGGTGACCGGTGAGTCGCGCGGTGTAGGCGACCAGCTCGCGCAACGTGTACGTCTGCGGCCCGCACAGCTCGTAGCGCCGGCCCGCCGCCGCGTCGTCGTCGAGCGTGGCGAGAAACGCCCGAACCACGTCTTCGACGTACACCGGTGCGAAGCGCGCGTGGGGGCAGGCGAGCGGGAACACGAACGGCGACAGCGCGAGCAGACCTGCGAAACGATTGAAGAAACTGTCGCCGGGCCCGAAAATCACGCTCGGCCGGAAGCTGGTGACTGCGATGCCGTGGGCCGCGGCCGCGTGCGCCGCCTGCTCGCCGCGGAACTTCGTGCGCAGGTACTCGCTGGGCGCATCGGCGTCCACGCCGAGCGCGCTCATGTGCAGCATTCGTTCGATGCCGTGATACCGGCATGCCTCGGCAAGCTTGCCGGGCAGCTCCGCATGCACATCCTGGAATCGGTGGCCGGCGCCGGCATGCTCGTTCAGGATGCCGGCCAGACTGACCACCACGTCGCAACCCGCCAGGTGCTCGTTCAGATTCGATGCCAGATGGACGTCCGTTTCGATGACCTCGCAGGTCGGAACCACCAGCAGCGCCCGCGCGCGGCTGCGCCGCCGAGTGAAGACGCGGGTTGCCCACCCTTCCCGGGTCAGCGCGGCCACGAGGTGGCTGCCGACGAAGCCTGAGCCGCCGATAATCGCGATTCGTTTCGCCGCCATGATTTGGGGAGCCGGTATGCGGGGCGGGTAGTTTCGCGGGCGCCCGGCGACACGGTCAAGACGAGTCACGTCCACCGGATCGGCGTCGCGATTCGTGTATCATCGCCGGCCCGCCTCGGATGCGGCGCCGAGCAACCCCCCGCAAGAGTCGAAGATCTTCCGGCGATGACATCCTGGCTCGACGAAGTGCGCTGGAACGAGCAGGGCCTGGTGCCCTGCGTGGTGGCCGACGCACACTCCGGACGTCTCCTGATGATGGCGTGGATGAACCACGCAGCGCTGGAACTCACTGCGCGCGAAGGACGGGCCGTGTACTGGTCGCGGTCGCGGCAGCGTCTGTGGCGCAAGGGCGAGAAGTCCGGTCACGTGCAGCGGGTATGCGAGATCCGACTCGACTGCGATGCGGATACGGTGGCGCTGGTGGTGGAGCAGGTGGGAGGCATCGCGTGCCACACCGGGCGCGAGCGATGTTTCTACCGGCGTCTCGAAGACGATCGATGGATCGATGTCGAACCGGTGCTGAAATCGCCGGACGCAATTTACGGCGAGCGGTGATCGATGGACGACGTGTTGAACGAGCTGGCCGGTGTCATCGAGGCACGCAAGAAGGCTTCGGCCACCGAATCCTACGTCGCGTCGCTCTACGCAGGTGGGATCGACGAAATCCTGAAGAAGGTCGGCGAGGAGGCCGTGGAGGTGGTCATTGCCGGCAAGGACGGCGACCGCGACGCGCTCGTGCGTGAAGTCGCCGATCTCTGGTTCCACTGCCTGGTCCTGCTCGCGGCGCGGGAATCCGGTCCGAGGGCGGTCACCGGCGAACTGGCGCGGAGGTTTGGAATTTCCGGCCATGAGGAGAAGGCCGGCCGCGGGTGACCGCGCCGGCGGTGCGGCGTCTCGATCCGGCGACATGGTAGGGTTGCGCCGCGTGATCGACGTGCTGCGAGCCTAGGCTCCGTGGACCATATCGCCGGAGACCGCATGGAGTGCAGCCGCCGTTGCGTCACGGCTTTTGTCGGCAGGCGCCGCGTCTCGCGCCTGCATCGACGAGTGGGCGCCGGTGGAACCGGTACACGGACGTTCCGGGTGGGAAGCCCGGAGTAGGGAGCGGGCGGGATTTGCGCTAAAGTCACCCGCCGAACGGGACCGACAGGTCCGGCGATGTCCTGGAGAAGGATATGGGAATCAGTATCTGGCAGCTCTTGATCGTGCTGGTCATCGTGCTGCTGCTCTTCGGCACGAAGAAGCTCCGCAACATGGGCGGCGATCTCGGTGCCGCGATCCGCAACTTCAGGGGTGCGGTGAAAGAAGGCGACAATGAAGCGAAGGAAGCTGCGGAGGCGGCTCGGATCGAGGATGAATCGGAACCAACCGCGGAGGCCGCAACGATGTCTGCGAAGGAGCGCGAAAGCGCTTGACGCACGATCTGCCCCAACCTTCGTCATCGTCCTCTTTCCGCACGGACGGGGGCCGCGGTGCCAGTGCCGACGCCGTACACTGCGCGTCGTCCGTCCTGCACCCTCGCCGCTTCGGGCCGGCATAGACGACACATGAATTGCCGGCTCGATTCGCGACCGGATCGCTCTCCATGTTCGACGTAGGCTTCCAGGAACTGACCCTGATCGGCGTGATCGCGCTGATCGTGGTCGGCCCGGAGCGTCTCCCGAAGATGGCCCGCACCATCGGACTGTGGATGGGCAAGATTCGCTACTACGTCGGCCAGGTCAAGAGCGACATCGAGCGCGAGGTGCGCGCGCAGGAACTCAAGGAGATGCTCGACAAGCCTGCCGAGGAGCTCAACGACATCTACAAGGTCGCGGAAGAGACGAAAGGCACCCTCGATCAGGCCAAGGGCGCACTGGGGGAAGCCAAGGCCGCGCTCGATGGCCAGCCGGCGAGCATCTCGACGCCCAACGAGCCCGCCGCCGGTTCGATCTTTCCCACCGAGCTGCCGGATGTCGGACCGGCGCCGAACTCCGCAGCGCGGGTGGAATCTGCGGAATCCGCCGCCACACCATCCCAGGCGCCGGATTCGGTGACGAAGGACTCGCAGGAGACAGCCTCGCCGGATCCCGATGATGTCGAATCCGGTCCGCCGGATGATTCCTCCGTTGCAACGAACACCCGCGAGAGCGATGAACGATCGAGCGAAAGAGTCTGAAGCGGAGGACGGCTCGGAATCGCAAGCCGAGATGACCTTCGTGGAGCATCTGGTGGAGCTCCGCAACCGGCTTCTTCGCGTGGTGATCGTGATCGCGGTCCTGCTGCTGTGCCTGATGCCGTTCGCCAACCGTCTCTACGCGGTGCTCGCCGCCCCGTTGCTGGCCGAGATGCAGATGGGGTCGAGCATGATTGCCACCCAAGTGGCGTCCCCGTTCCTCACTCCGTTCAAGCTCGCCCTGGTGGCCGCGATCCTGATCGGGATGCCTTACATCCTTTACCAGTTCTGGGCCTTCGTCGCGCCTGGTCTCTACCGCCAGGAGAAGCGCCTCGTCTTTCCCCTGATGGTCTCGAGTTCGTTCCTGTTCTATCTCGGAATGGCATTCGCCTACTTCGTGGTGTTTCCGCTCATGTTCGCGTTCTTCCAGGCGGTGGCGCCGGAAGGCGTGGAGATCATGACCGACATCAGCAGCTACCTGGATTTCGTGCTCAAGATATTCTTCGCGTTCGGATTGGCGTTCGAAGTGCCGATCGCGACCGTGGTGCTGGTATGGACCGGGTTCACGACGCCCGAATCGCTCGTGCAGAAGCGCCCGTACATCATCGTCGGGGCGTTCGTGGTCGGGATGCTGCTGACCCCCCCCGACATAATCTCGCAGACGCTGCTGGCGTTGCCGGTGTGGGTACTGTTCGAACTCGGGGTGATTTTCGCGAAACTCTACGTGCGGCGCGAGGCGGCGGAGAATGCCGGCGATGCGAGCGCGAGCTGACGCGGCCGGGGTCATCGGGGCGCCAAAAGTCGTGACCTGACGGGCGATGCGGGATAGACTTCCCGCCATCCCAGAATTCGGAGCCAGTCTCGTCCGGAAGCCGGAACCGCGGCTGGCGGCGAGGCGAGATCAGGACCGGGCAGCGTGGCGATCGCGGGGATCGGCGCGGCATCACCGGGACAGGGGGGATCCATGTTTTCAGGGTTGCTCGATCTGCCGTGGTGGGGCTATGTCCTCGCTACCCTCGGCATGACTCACATCACGATCGTCGCGATCACCATCTATCTCCATCGGCATCAGGCGCACCGGGCGCTCGACCTGCATCCCGCCCTGGCCCACTTCTTCCGCTTCTGGCTGTGGCTCACGACCGGGACGGTGACCGAGGAGTGGGTCGCGGTACACCGCAAGCATCATTCCTGCGTAGAGTCGGAGGACGATCCGCATAGCCCGAAAGTCTTCGGGATCAAAAGGTTGCTTCTGGAGGGAGCGGAGCTGTACCGGACTGCCGCCGCGGATCCGGAGACGATCGCGAAGTACAATCACGGATGCCCCGACGACTGGCTCGAGCGCAATGTCTACAAGCCGCTCACGAACCGCGGCTACTACCTCATGCTGCTCATCGACGTGGCCCTGTTCGGACCAATCGGGCTCACCATCTGGGCGGTGCAGATGGCCTGGCAGCCGGTCTTCGCCGCGGGGGTCATCAACGGCCTCGGTCACTGGTGGGGGTACCGGAACTACGAGACGCAGGACATCTCCACCAACATCGTGCCGTGGGGCATCCTCATCGGCGGCGAGGAGCTTCACAACAACCATCACGCGTTCGCCAGCTCCGCCAAGCTTTCGTCGAAGCCGTGGGAGTTCGACATCGGTTGGGCCTACATCCGGGTACTCGAGTTCGTCGGGCTCGCGAAGGTCAAGAAGCTGCCGCCCGAAGTGGTCATGGTGCCCGGAAAGCTCGATCCGGACATCGACACCGTTCAGGCTGTCATCTCCAATCGATTCCACGTCATGGCCGACTACGCCAAGCGGGTGCTGAATCGGGTGTACGCCGAGGAGATCGCGAAGATCGATTCGAGTCAGCGGGGATTCCTGGAGTCCGCGCGGTCGCTGCTGATGCGCGAGGAGTCGATGCTGAGCCGGGAGGCAAGGCTGCATCTGGAGCGGGCTCGCGCCCACAGCGACGCACTCGAAACCGTCTACCGGTACAAGCACCAGCTCCAGGAGTTGTGGCAGCAACGCCACGCGACTCAGGAGCACCTGGTGGAGGCGTTGCAGGAGTGGTGTCGGCAGGCGGAAGAAAGCGGTGTGCGGGCGTTACAGGAGTTCGCCCGGACCCTTCCCTCCTACTCGATGCGCCAAGAGAGGGTCACGATCTGAAGCCTCGCCGTCCGGAACGCAAAAAGCCGCCCACGGGCGGCTTTTTCAATCCGGTATGGTCCTTGGCGGCTACTTGATCTTGCCTTCCTTGTAAATGACGTACTTGCGGGCGACGGGGTCGAACTTGCGGATCTCCATCTTCCCCGGCATCGTGCGCTTGTTCTTGGTGGTGGTGTAGAAGTGTCCGGTCCCAGCGCTCGAATTCAGTCGGATCTTTTCGCGCATTGCAGGTCTCCCTCTCCGGATTGGCCCGTTGGGTCTGCCTCGGGCTGATTCAGATCTTTCGTCCCTGCGCCCGCATCTCCGCGAGCACGGTCTCGATTCCTTTCTTGTCGATGATTCGCATTCCCTTTGCCGAAACGCGGAGCCGAACGTACCGATTCTCGCTCGGAACCCAGAACCGGTGGCGATGCAGGTTCGGCAGGAACCGCCGCTTGGTCTTGTTGTTGGCGTGCGAGACGTGGTTTCCGGTGACGGTGCGCTTCCCGGTGACTTCGCAGACCCTCGACATGATCCTTGGTCTTCCGTGTTTGGACGCTGCGGCAAGGCGGCGCCTTATAGCAGGCATGCAACCGTGAAGCAAGGCGGCGGGCCGGTCGGCAGCAATTCCCGCTGGGCCGGATGTTCGATGCGTGAGGCGGTGAGGAGCCGCGGTGTGCTCGCGGGATACGACGCAGGGCGAGCCTGGCCGTCGCACGGTGTGGTGCGCGGTGTCGATGGCGGCTACGTTGTTGTCCCCT